>JACDBE010000316.1 GCA_013695075.1 Acidimicrobiia bacterium | reverse complement strand
GCCCTTGCCCGCGTCGATGGATTTTCCGGATCAGACCCCGGCGATCACCACGCCCCACAGTTCAACGCGCGGAACCCTCAATGGGAGATCGACCCTATGCCCAAGCGACGAGCCCTCGCACCAACCGTCGGTCCCCTGCTCCTCCGATCATCTCGTCCCGGTGAGAATCCTGCAGATGCTGTCGGACGGACAGTCGGTTGGGTCGAAAACAGCGGCCTTACCAGCCAGGGCGGTGAGGTCGCGGCGTAGTCGGCGCAGGTCCTTGATCCGCTGGCCGATCTCGTCGATGCGAAGGTCGATCAACGCGGCGACGTGGGTACAGGGAGCTTCACCTCTGTCTCGGATGCCGAGGACTTCTCTCAGTTCGGCGAGGGTCAACCCGACCGCCTGTCCGGCTCGGATGAAGGTCAGCCGGTCGATCATCGACGGGTCGTACTCCCGATAGCCCGTCGGTGTCCGGTTGGGCTCGGGGAGGAGCCCCGATTCCTCGTAGAAGCGGATCGCCGATGTGGCGACTCCGATCTTGCGTGCTACTTCGCCGATCTGCATGACCACATGATAGCCACTTGACATTCAAGTGTACTTGAAGGTGTACCTTGCAGTCATGACAACGCAACCAGAACGAACAGACACCACCCCGGAGCCGATCCGCCTCGCCGTCGAGGGGATGACCTGTGACCATTATGAGACCACCGTCACCGGTGCACTCCGCCGAGCCGGGATGGAGGAGCTTGAGGTCGATTGGCGGAGAGGCTCCGCCGCCGGCGTGGCGTCGGCCGAGTTCTCCACTCGACGGGCCGCCGGCGAGCTGGAAGCCGTCGGGTACCGGCTCGCCGACACCGACCAGTCTGTCGCCGATGAGCCGGTCGAGCCGCACGATGAGGACTACGACGTGTTGATCATCGGAGCGGGTTCGGCGGCGTTCGCCGCCGCCATCAAGGCGTCCGAGCTCGGCGCCCGGGTGGCCATAGTGGAACGCGGCACCGTTGGCGGCACCTGTGTCAACATCGGGTGTGTCCCCTCCAAGGCTCTGCTCCGAGCCGCCGAGCACTACCACCGTGCCGGTCACTCCCCCTTCGCAGGGGTGCCAACCACCGCAGGCACCGTCGACCTCCCAGCCCTGGTCGCCCAGAAGGATCAACTGGTGGCGACCATGCGACAGGAGAAGTACGAGGACCTGATCGGTATCTACGGCATCGACCTGATCCGCGGGGAGGCCCGCTTCACCGGACCGGACACCGTCGAGGTCGACGGCCGTCTCGTGCGGGCCGGGCGTTTCCTGGTCGCCACCGGAGCCGCCCCCTGGGCACCGCCGATCGAAGGACTCGACGACACCGGGTACCTCACCTCCACCACCGCCCTCGACCTCACCGAGTTGCCCGCGGAGCTGATCGTTGTGGGTGCCAATGCCATCGGGCTCGAGCTCGGCCAGCTCTTCCTGCACCTGGGCACCAAGGTGACCTTCGTCGAGGCACTCGACCGGATCGCCCCCTTCGAGGATCCGGAGATCTCCGCCGCCCTCGGAGAACACCTCGAATCCTTGGGCGCCCAGGTTTTCACCTCAGCCACCGCCACCAAAGCCGGCCGGACCGGCGACCGCCGCTGGCTCGACATCACCAGCGACGGATCGACGGAGCGGATCGAAGGTGACCAGCTGCTGGTCGCAACCGGTCGCCGCGCCAGCACCGCCGGCCTCGGCCTCGAAGCTGCCGGAGTCGACACCGACCCACGCGGTCACATCGTGGTCGACGACCAGATGGCCACCACCAATCCCAAGGTGTTCGCCGCCGGCGACGTCACCACTCTCCCCCAATTCGTCTATCTGGCAGCGCGCTCCGGTTCTATCGCCGCCGAGCATGCCCTGCGCGGGACCGGTCGGCGGATCGACCTGGCCACAATGCCCCGCATCACCTTCACCACCCCCCAGATCGCATCGGTCGGGCTCACCGAAACCCAGGCCAGAGAAGCCGGCCACCAGGTGATCACCTCGCTGCTGCCGCTCGAGGCGGTGCCCAGAGCCCTGATCGACCACGCCACCACCGGACTGATCAAACTGGTCGCCAACGAAACGGACGGGCGGCTACTCGGCGCCCACATCCTCGCCGACGGCGCCGGTGACGTCATCCAAGCCGCCATCATGGCGATCAAACATCGGGCCACGATCGACGAGATCGCCGACAGCTTCCACCCCTACCTGACCATGGCCGAGAGCCTCAAGCTCGCCGCCCAGGCATTCACCAAAGACGTCAAACACCTCTCCTGCTGCGCAGCATGACGGCACCCGAGCTTTCGACCAGACGAATCCAAGAACCCCTAGAAATCAAGGCGATCACGAGATGGCAACGACAACGACCAGGCAGTATCAGATCGGCGAAATCAACTGGTGAGCGCACTGGCGCTGTGAGCATCGGGGTCTCGCGATCTCAGGAGCGGTGCCATGGCAGGGGTCCTCACTCACCACCAGAAGCAGTTGGCGTTTCGGCTACGGGCACGCGGGTGGCGGCTGGTGGACATCGCCCGAGAGATCGGCTGCTCGGCGCCGATGGTGGGTTT
>JACDBE010000290.1 GCA_013695075.1 Acidimicrobiia bacterium | reverse complement strand
GCCCCATGGGTGTCTTCGAGTGGGAGGTGTTCCGCACCGGCACCGCGGCCATGGCGGACGCCGTCGCCGCCTGCGACGGCTTCACGGTTGTGGGAGGTGGCGACAGCGTCGCCGCCCTCCGCATGCTGGGCCGCCACGACGAGGTGAGCCATGTCTCCACCGGAGGCGGGGCCGGGTTGGAGATGCTCGAGGGAACGGTGCTGCCCGGAGTGGCCGCCCTGCAGCGAGGCCGGCGATGACCGGGCGTCGGGGGCACGGCGTGCGCAAGGATCTCATCGCCGGCAACTGGAAGATGAACTCGACCCACCTGGAAGCGATCCAGATGGTGCAGAAGCTGAGCTACCGCCTCGACGTCGCCGACCACGACCGGGTCGAGGTGGTGGTGTGCCCACCGTTCACCGCCCTGCGCTCGGCGCAGACCGTCATCGAGGCCGATGGGCTCCAGATCAGGCTGGGTGCCCAGAACTGCCACCCGGACGCGGCCGGCGCCCATACCGGAGAGGTGAGTGCCCCGATGCTGGCCAAGCTGTCGGTGCGCTACGTCATCGCCGGTCACTCCGAGCGGCGCCAGCTGTTCGCCGAGACCGACGCCATCGTCAACCGCAAGGCAAAGGCGATCATCGGCGCCGGGATGACCCCCATCGTCTGCGTCGGCGAGACCCTGGAGCAGCGTGAGGCGGGCGATGCCGAGGCGGTGGTGGCCGCCCAACTCGGCGGGTCGTTGGCCGGGGTCGACGCTCCTGCCATTTCCGGGCTGGTGGTGGCCTATGAGCCCATCTGGGCGATCGGCACCGGCCGCACCGCCTCGGCGGACGACGCCGGATCGATGGCCTCGTTCGTGCGGTCCACCATCGGGTCGCGCTGGGGCGAAGCCGCTGATGGCACCCGCATCCTCTACGGCGGCTCGGTCAACCCTGGCAACATCGCCGGGTTGATGGCCAAGGACGACATCGACGGCGCCCTCGTCGGAGGTGCCTCGCTGGACCCCGACCAGTTCGCCTCGATAGTCCGCTACTGGCTCTAGCCCGCCCGAGCTCCACCGCTCCCTGGTCCTCTTTCCCTCTCTTTGTCTTTTTCCCCTCCCCTCCCCGCCTCGCTGCGCTCGACACTCCTCCCATAGGGTGGGGAAACAAACGTGGGAAGGGAAACAAGCCCGCAGCGGGGCATTTGCTATTCGTCAGCGGTCCGCCGGGCGAGGCTCCACAGGCCGCGAGGAACGGGCACATGCAGGGGTGCTCGGGAGCCCAACACCAGCAGGTCCGCGCCCGGGATGGGTTGGTAGACCTATTGCGTTGACGGTCGCCGCGATCGAGCATGGTGGTGACGGCCACGAAGCTGTCCAACGATACGATGGACACTTCTCGGTGGTCAACGAGACGCTGCTAGCGAAGAGACGGTGACAGGTGCATGTAGAGGCCTTCTTCGAGTTCGCCGTCACCCGACGCGTGCCGTGGGGCGAGGGTCTCGACTCGCTGCCGACCCACGTCGACGCCGTCGAGGATCGGCTGCACCGCCACGGCGAGGTGAAGAGCCCGTACTGCGCCGCCGACGCTGCCACGGATCGGGTTACCGTCCGGTTCACCGCCTCTGGGCAGACGCGGACCGAGGCGGAGGAGGTGGCGCGCACGGTGCTGGGCGACGTCATCCGCGACGCCGCCGCATACCACGACGGGCTTTTCCCCTACAACACCGAGTACCGGATGGTGCCCCGGCTGCATTCGTGGTCCGGGTTGCGCACCCCCACCTGGCAGGTACGCCGTAGCCGCTTCTCGATCAAGCCAGTTGGCGAGGTCGCCGCCTCCTAGACACCTCTCGGCAGGCGATTTGTCCACCCCGGGTCGGAGTGTCCACACTGGTCGCATGACCGCGTCACCCCCGCCTGCGGCCACCCTGGTGCTGCTGCGCCACGGTCAGAGCACGTGGAACCTGGACAACGTCTTCACCGGCTGGACCGACGTCCCCCTGTCCGAACTGGGGCGGGAAGAGGCCGCTACCGCTGGGCGGTTGATGCGCCGGGCGGGTCATACCTTCGACATGGTGCACACCTCGGTGCTGCGGCGCGCCATCGACACCGCCCACCTGGCCATCGACGAGATGGATCTGGGGTGGATCGAGGAGAGGAAGCACTGGCGGCTCAACGAGCGCCACTACGGAGCCCTGCAGGGTTTGGACAAGGCGGAGACGGCGCGCCGCCATGGAGAGGATCAGGTGCAGCTGTGGCGGCGCTCCTACGACATCCGCCCCCCGGCGCTCGAACCAGGTGACGAACGGCACCCGGGAAACGATCCCCGCTACGCCTGGATGCCGACGGAGTTGCTGCCCGCCACCGAGTGCCTGGCCGATGTGGTCGACCGGATGCTGCCGTACTGGTACGACGCCATCGTCCCTGACATACGGCGGGGGCGCCGAGTGCTGGTGGCCGCCCACGGCAACAGCCTGCGGGCATTGGTAAAGCATCTCGACGGGCTGTCCGAGGCCGGGGTGCTGGAGCTCAACATCCCCACCGGGATCCCGCTGGTGTACGAGCTCGACGAATCCATGCGACCAACACGATCTGCCTACCTGGGCGATCCGGCGACGGTGCGGGCCGCTGCCGACGCCGTGGCCCGCCAGGCGACCGCTCCACCCGGTTCTTAACAAGGACTTGACGAATTGCCGGTCGAGCGACGATACTCACGGGCACTGGTCCGTCCCTAGGGGGACGGCCTGGTTTCAGAAAGGGCACTTCTTGCTGGCCGGAACCGTTGCGGCGCTTCACGCCGTGGTCTGCCTGGCTCTCATCTTCCTCATCCTGCTCCATGCAGGGCGCGGGGGAGGGCTGGCCGACATGTTCGGTGGGGGATTCGGCGGTGGCTACTCAGGGTCGACGGTGGTCGAGCGCAACCTCGACCGCATCACCGTGATGGTCGCCGTTCTCTTCGCTGTCACCACGTTCACCTTGACGTGGCTGTGGCGTTGAGCCGCGACCCGGCCGGCGCCCGGGGTGTCGACATTCCTAAGGAGGCAACACCTTGAACTTGTGGCGCAGCCGCAAACTCGCCTGGCCCGCTCTCCTCCTCGCCTTCGTCCTCATCGTCGCCGCCTGTGGTGGCGACTCGGACGATCCCGGCGCGGATGCGACCACGACCACGGCGGCAGATGACATAACAACCACGACCGCCGGCGACACCGGCACCACCACCGAGGGCACCGATGCCCCGGGTACCACTCTGGCCGGCGGCGATGACTACTGCGGCGATGCCGGCGAGGGCAACCTCATCTGGGCGCATGAGCAGGAACCACCTGACCTGCACCTGGACGACCCGGCCAACAACCTGACCACGACGGCGTGGGCCCGCCAGGCCCTGCTCGACGGTCTGTACGGGATCACCGCGGCCACCACCTTCTTCCCCGAGCTGCTGGCGGAAGAGGCAGTGATGACCGACAACGGTGACGGGACGTTCACCGGCACCTTCGTGCTGCGTGACGGCATGGTGTGGTCCGACGGGGACGACCTGACCGCAGATGACGTCAAGTTCACCTTCGACGCCATCATGGCCACGGTCCCGGACACCAATCCCGATGATGACATCGATCCCGCTGATCCGGACAACCCGGATCGGGTCGACCCGGACCCGGAGCTCGACTTCCCCTACCTGATCGGTGACCGCACCGGGTATGACACCATCACCTCCGTCGAGGTGACGTCGCCCACCGAGTTCACGATCACCTGGAGCGCGTTCTTCGGTGGTTGGAAGTCCCTCTTCGCGGAGGTCTACCCCAGCCACGTGTTCGACGCCGACCCGGCAACGGCGGCCGCCGAGCTGAACGACGCCTTCCGCGAGTGGACGTTGGCCAGCGGCGACGCCATCCCGACCTCGGGTCCGATGGCCTTCGAGAGCTGGGACCGCGGGGTGGCGATGCACTTCGTGCGCAATGACAACTACCACGGCTCGCAGAGCCCGGACGTGGAGAACACCGGCATCGCCTGCGTGTCCGGGGTGGACATCAACTACGTGCTCGACACCGACGCCCAGGTCAACTCCCTCAGGTCGAACCAGGCGCACGTCATCATGACCCAGCCGCAGACCCAGTTCACCGAGCTGGCGACCGACGCCAACTTCACGGTGAACCCGCAGGCTGGTCCGGTCTGGGAGCACTGGGGCTTCAACCTCCTCAACCCGCACCTGGCCAAGCCGGCGGTGCGCGAGGCGCTGGCCCATGCCCTCGACAAGCAGCAGGTGGTGGAGACCCTGTACACCCCGCTGTTCGGCGACCTGTTGCCGACGGCCGGTCTGGGGAACGCCTACTGGATGTCCAACCAGCCGCAGTACCTCGATCACCAGGGTGAGGCCGGCTACGGCACCGGCGACGTCGATGCCGCTCGGGCGCTGCTCGAGGGCGCCGGCTACGTCGAGGGTGCCGACGGCGTCTATGAACACCCCGAGGACGGTCGTCTCACGTTGCGGGTCGGTACCACCGGTGGCAACCAGCTGCGCGAGCTGCAGCAGCAGCTCATCCAGGCGCAGATGCTGCTGGCCGGCATCGAGATCATGATCGATAACCTCCCCGGCGGGGAGTACTTCTCGGTCCCATTCGGTGCACCGGTCAATGAGGCCGGCGAGACCAACTGGGAGATCACCCAGTTCGCCTGGGTCGGTGGCCCGTGGCCGGGGGGCGCCTCGTTCTCGTTCCGCACCGGGTCGGGTAACAACCCGTACCAGTACGCCAACGCCGACTTCGACGCCAAGTCGGAGGAGTGCGACCAGATCGTGGACGAGGCCGAGGCGGCGGTGTGCTACAACGAGCTCGACCTGTTCGTGACCACCCTCGGTCCCGACGGGGAGAGCGGGCTGATCGTGCTGCCGCTGACGCAGAAGCCCTCGTTCTTCGCCTACAGCAACACCGCTCTGTCGGCAGGGGCGATCTCGCCCGACGCCAACTCGGCGGGCCCGATCGTCAACGTCGTCGACTACAAGCTCGCCGGCTGATCTTCAGCCAGCGGGTTGGTTAGAGAAGGAGGGGGCCCGACATCGGGCCCCCTCCTTCGTGGGCCCCACTGCTATATTCGAGTGGCGATGCCGCAACATCCTGGGGGAGTCTGAGCCGTGCTGGCCTACACCGTCAGGCGACTGTTCTCGTCGGTGGTCCTGCTGTTCATCGGGACCGCGGTGGTGTTCGGGCTCACCTCGATCTCCTCCAACCCCGAGCTGCTGCTGGCCACCTGTCCCCCCACCCGCTGCGGGGCCGAGTTCCGCTCCGAGATGATCCAGATGTACCAGCTGGACAAGACCATCCCGGAGCGGTATGTCAGCTGGCTGGGTGACGCCGTGCAGGGCGACCTGGGCACCGCGGTGCGCGACGGTCGCCGCCCGGTGACCGAGGTGCTGGGCGAGCGCCTGCCCAAGACACTGCTGCTGGCCATCCCCGCCTTCGTGCTCACCGCGCTTATCGCGGTGGCGCTAGGCGTCTACTCGGCGGTGCGCCAGTACTCGGTGGGGGACAACGCCCTCACCGCCTTTTCCTTCATCGGCATCTCCATGCCGACCTTCTTTTTCGGCTTGCTGCTCCAGGTGTTCTGGGGGGTGTGGTGGCAGGAGTGGACGGGCACCAGACCGTTCTACGTCACCGGCTACCACAACGCCGACTTCATGGACCTCGTCTCCTCGCTGACCCTTCCGGTGGCCACCTTGATGCTGGTCAGCGTCGCCGGAGAGAGCCGCTTCGGTAGGGCCTCAATGCTGGAGGTTATCAACTCGGAGTACATCCGCACCGCCCGGGCCAAAGGGCTCCCGGAGCGCAAGGTCATCTTCCACCACGCGCTGCGCAACGCCCTGATACCCCTGGTCACCATCTGGGCCCTCGACTTTGCCCTCCTGCTCTCCGGGTCGGTGATCACCGAGACGGTGTTCGCCTGGCCCGGCATCGGCAGCTACTTCCTGCGGTCGATCACCAACTACGACCTCGACCCGGTGATGGCCATCATGGTCTTCACCGCCGCCATCACGATCATGTTCAACCTCATCGCCGACGTCATGTACGGCGTGCTCGACCCCAGGGTGCGATATGACTGATCTCGGTTCGCGCCAGCAACTGGAGATGGCGATCGAGGCCGAGGCCGCCGCCCTCGAGGCCGAGGGTCTCGACATCGAGGCGCGCAGTATGAGGCGCCAGACATGGGACCGTTTCAGAAAGCACCCGGTGGCCGTGGTGTCCTTGTTCCTCCTGCTGGCGCTCACCACCGCCTTTTGGGTGGGCCCCTGGCTGTCGCCCTACACCTACGACCAGGTGCTGGCCGGGCTGCCCAACGAGGGCCCGTCGCTGTCGCATCCCTTCGGCACCGACCAGATCGGACGCGATCTGATGGTCCGGGTGTTCACCGGTGGGCAGATCTCGATGACCATCGCCATCGTGGTGGCCCTGCTCACCACCTTCATCGGCACCGTCATCGGCGCCGTCGCCGGATTCTTCGGGGGCTGGGTCGACAACGTGCTTTCCGCCCTGACCAACCTGTTCCTCATCGTCCCCGGGCTGCTGGTGTTGCTGGTGGTGGCCATAAAGTGGGGCGGCGGGGTATACAGCACGGCGGTGATCCTCGCCTTGCTCGCCTGGCCGGTGATCGCCCGGGTGGTGCGGGGTCTGTTCATCCAGTTCAAGGAGCAGGAATTCGTCCAGGCGGCGATCGCCGCCGGCGCCAAGCCGGGTCGGATCATGTTCCGCCACATCATCCCCAACACCTTCGGGCCGATCATCGTGAACGCCACCCTGGCGGTGGGGGCGGCCATCGTCATCGAATCGACGCTGTCGTTCCTCGGGCTCGGGGTGCGGCCGCCAACACCGAGCCTGGGCAACATCATCCAGGACTATCGGGGTGCCATCGACTCCGATCCGACCAAGGTGCTCCTCCCCGGCCTGTTCGTGGTTCTGATCACGCTGTGTGCCAACTTCCTCGGAGACGCCCTCCGTGACGCACTCGATCCCACGAGCAGGAGGGGCCATTGACCGCACCGCTGCTGTCCGTCAAGGACCTCTCGGTCACCTTTCGCAGCGACGACGGTGATCTGACCGCCGTCCGTGGCATGAGCTTCGATGTGATGCCGGGGGAGGTGCTGGCCGTCGTCGGCGAGTCCGGCTCCGGCAAGTCGGTGACCTCGCTGGCCATCATGGGGTTGCTCCCCAGGTCGGCGCGCGTCTCCGGCAGCGCCATGTTCGACGGTCGGGAGCTGATCGGTGCCGACCTCAAGCAGCTGCGCAAGATCAGGGGCAAGGACATCGCCATGATCTTTCAAGACCCGATGACGGCGCTCAACCCGGTCTTCACCATTGGCAGCCAGATCGTCGAAGCCATCACCCTGCACAACGACATGAGCGACAAGGCGGCGTGGGAGCGGGCCACCGAGCTGCTCAACCTGGTGGGCATCCCCGATCCCAAACGGCGGGTGAAGCTCTATCCCCACGAGTACTCCGGCGGCATGCGGCAGCGGGCCATGATCGCCATGGCAATGGCCAACGAGCCCAAGCTGCTCATCGCCGACGAACCCACAACCGCCCTCGACGTCACCATCCAGGCCCAGGTGCTCCAGGTCATCCGCAAGGCGCAAGCGGTGACCGGCGCCGCCATGGTGCTGATCACCCACGATCTGGGAGTGGTTGCCGGGCTGGCCGACCGGGTCAACGTCATGTACGCCGGGGCGGTGTTCGAGTCCGGCGACATCGACGACATCTTCTACCGCACCGCCAACCCGTACACGCTGGGTCTGCTCGGCTCGATCCCCATCCTCACCGCCCGCGTCTCGGACAAGCTGACCCCGATACCGGGGGCACCACCCAACCTGAGGCGGTTGCCCGAGGGTTGCCCGTTCCGTCCCCGTTGCGTGTTCGCCACCGAGGTCTGCCACGGGTCCGAGCCCGACCTGATGGCGGTCAACGGTGGCCGGCACCGCTCCCGCTGCTATCACATCGACAAGGTGGCCGAGGCCCGCGCCGGGAGCACGGTGTGACCCAGCCCATCCTGGAGGTCAACGACCTCAAGACCCACTTCCCCATCCGCCAGGGCCTCTTCCGCCGGCAGACCGGCACGGTGCTCGCCGTCGACGGCGTCACCCTGTATGTCGACCCTCACGAGACGCTTGGGGTGGTGGGGGAGAGCGGTTGCGGCAAGACCACGCTGGGCCGGTCCATCCTGCGCCTCATCGAGCCCACCGCCGGCACCGTCACCTACCGCGGCGAGAGTGTCACCGGGGCGGACAAGGATCGGATGCGCCAACTGCGCAAGGAGATGCAGATCGTCTTCCAGGACCCGTACGCCTCGCTCAACCCGCGCATGCCGGTGCGGGACATCATCGCCGAGCCGCTGCGCATCCACGGCATGGACCGCAAGGAGGCGAACGACCGGGTCGGAGCCCTCCTCGGCAAGGTGGGGATGATGGCCGACCACGGCAACCGCTACCCCCATGAGTTCTCCGGGGGCCAGCGGCAGCGCATCGGCATCGCCAGGGCATTGGTCCTCGACCCCAGCCTGATCATCCTCGACGAGCCGGTGTCGGCTCTGGATGTCTCCATCCAGGCCCAGGTCATCAACCTGTTGGAGGAGATCCAGGACGAGTTCGGGCTCAGCTTCGTGTTCATCGCCCACGACCTGTCCGTGGTGCGCCACATCTCCGACCGGGTGGCGGTGATGTACCTGGGGCAGGTGGTGGAGCTGGCGGACCGCAACCAGCTGTACGAGACGCCCGCGCATCCGTACACCAGCTCCCTGCTGTCTGCGGTGCCGGTTGCCGATCCCAACGCCGAGCGGGAACGGAAGCGGATCTTGCTCGAGGGCGATCTGCCTTCGCCGGCCAACCCCCCTTCGGGGTGCCGGTTCCACACCCGCTGCCCCATTGCCCAGGATGTGTGCCGGGTCGACCCGCCGGAGCTGCGTGAGGTGTCCGCCGGCCACTGGGCGGCCTGCCACTTCCCCACCGGCCCCGGGGACTCGCTGATCAATCAGGTGCAGCGGCTGGGCAGGGACCTGCGCCTTGTCGAAGCCCGTGAGCACTGAGCGGCGCCCGGTCGTCATCTACTCGTCGATCCGGGGTCTGCTGGCGGCGGCGCTGGCTCCGGCCCTGCTGGTCGGCATGGTGCTGCTCGGGCTGAGCCGGGAACGCTCGTTCAGTCCGGTGATGATCGTGCTGGCGGCGCTGGCGGTCATCCTCGGTGCCGCCGCCCTCTTCGATCTGCCCCGGTCAACCGAGTTCGGTCCCGACGGGGTGACCCGGGTGTGCGCCCTGCGTCGCCACCTCATACCTTGGGACGACATCCTGGTAGTCCGGCGGGCCCGCGGCTCGACGCTAGCCAACCTACGCAGCCGGACCCCGCACGAGACCGGGGTGGGACCGCTGTTCGCCCGGGTGGGACGGCGCAACTACCTGCTGTGCAATCAGTCCGAGAGCCAGCAGGAGTACGAGCGCGTCGTGGCGGCGATGGCCACGTGGGCGCCGGAGCTGGTGATGGGGGCGGCGCGGCCCCCGGAGAAGGTGCCACCATCGGGCCTGTACCGACGAAGGAGGACGATCCCGTGACCGAGACCGCACGATCTGCCACCGTCGACGAGCTTCGCCAGCAGATCGGGTCGACCATCGGGGTCGGGGAGTGGGTGACCGTTACCCAGGACCTGATCGACCGTTTCGCCGACGCCACCGGCGACCATCAGTGGATCCACGTCGATGCGCAACGCGCCGCCGCCGGCCCGTTCGGCACCACCATCGCCCACGGGTTCCTAACCCTGTCGCTGCTGGTCACCATCGCCCCCCAGGTCGAGGTCCCCGCCAAGATGGCGGTGAACTACGGGTTGGACCGGGTCCGATTCATCACCCCGGTGCCCTCCGGGTCCCGGATCCGGGCCCACACCGTGCTGCGCGACGTGACTGAGGTCTCCGGCGGCATCCAGACCAGCGCCGAGATCACCGTCGAGATCGAGGGCGGGGAGCGCCCGGCGTGCGTTGCGGTGTGGCTGGCCCGGTTCTACCTATGACCCGTCGGATATAATCACCAACCCACGTCGGAGTGGCGGAACTGGTAGACGCGCTAGGTTGAGGGCCTAGTGGGAGAG
>JACDBE010000280.1 GCA_013695075.1 Acidimicrobiia bacterium | reverse complement strand
TGCGCGACGCCGGGTGCGAGGTCATCTACTCAGGCCTCCACCAGACCCCGGCGCAGATCGTGGAGACCGCCATCCAGGAGGACGTCGACGCCGTCGGGCTGTCGGTGCTCTCCGGTGCCCACATGACGCTGTTCCCCAAGGTGGTGGAGCTGCTGGCGGCGCGCGGCGCCGAAGACATTGCCGTGTTCGGTGGCGGGATCATCCCCGACGACGACATCCCCAAGCTGGAGGCGCAGGGGCTGGTGCGCATCTTCACCCCGGGGGCGCCGCTGACCGAGATCGCAGAGTGGGTCAACACCTACTTCGGTGACAGCACCGAGATGTGACGCCGGGGCGGTGACCCGTCACCACAGCCGAGCCGATGAGGAGGACCCGGTGAAGATCCACGAGTACCAGGCCAAGGAGCTGCTGCGGGCTCGGGGCATACCCGTCCCTCTGGGACACGTGGCCACCACCGTCGACGAGGCGGTGGCGGCGGTGCGCCCCCTAGTGGAGGAGAGCGGCAACCCGGTGGTGGTGGTCAAGTCGCAGATCCACGCCGGGGGCCGGGGCAAGGGTCGGTTCGTGGAGCATCCCGACCTTGGTGGGGTAACCGTCGTCACCGAAGGCATCGAGGGCGGGATCGAAGCCACCGAGGCTCGGGTGAGGGAGCTGGCCGAGGCCAAGCTGGGCTCGACGCTGGTGACGGTGCAGACCGGTGCCGACGGCAAGCAGGTCAACCGTCTGTACCTCGAGCAGGGGATCGACATCGACCGCGAGCTGTACCTGTCCGTGGTCCTCGATCGGTCCCGGAGCCGCAACACGGTGATGGCGTCCACCGAGGGGGGCACCGAGATCGAGGAGGTGGCGGCCCACACACCGGAGAAGATCGTCCGTCAGTCGATCGATCCCGCCTTCGGGCTGCTCCCCTTCGAGGCGACCCGGGTGGCGGATGCGCTGGGGCTCACCGGTGATGCCCATCGCAATGGGGTCACCTTCCTGCGGACGCTGGCATCGGCCACCGTCGATCTGGACGCCGATCTGGTGGAGGTCAACCCGTTGGTGGTGACCAGCGTCGGGAAGGTGATGGCACTGGACGCCAAGATGAGCTTCGAGGGCAACGCTCTGTACCGGCATCCCGATGTGGAGGCGATGCGCGACGAGAGTGAGGAGGATCCGGCGGAGCTGCTCGCCTCCGAACACGGGCTCAGCTTCATCAAGCTGGACGGGTCCATCGGGTGCATGGTCAACGGCGCCGGGTTGGCGATGGCCACCATGGACATCATCAAGTACGTGGGGGGCGAGCCGGCCAACTTCCTCGACGTCGGCGGCGGCGCCGACAAGGATCAGGTGGCGGCCGCGTTCAAGATCATCACCCGCGACGCCAACGTGAAGGGGATCTTTGTCAACATCTTCGGCGGGATCATGCGCTGCGACACCATCGCCACCGGGGTGGTGGAGGCGGTGAAAGAGGTGGGCCTCGAGGTGCCGCTGGTGGTGCGTCTGGAGGGCACCAACGTCGAGTTGGGCAAGCGGATCATCGACGAGTCGGGGCTCAACGTGGTGTCGGCCAGCGACATGAAGGATGGAGCGGAGAAGATCGTGGAGCTGACGGCATGAGCGTGCTGGTCGGGGCCGACACCAAGGTCATCATCCAGGGCTTGGGCAAGACCGGGCGGTTTCACACCGACAAGGCGATCGCATACGGCACCGCCATGGTGGGGGCGGTGCACCCCTCCCGGGCCGGGGATACCGAACGATTCGAGGGAGGCACTGACCATTCCGGGGTGCCGGGCCGCGACGACCGATATCAACAGGATCTGCCCATCTTCCGTTCGGTGGCCGAAGCGGTAGACGCCACCGGCGCCAACGCCTCGGTGGTCTACGTGCCGCCGCCTTTCGCCGCCGACGCCATCATGGAGGCGGCCGATGCCGGGGTGCCGCTGATCATCACCATCACCGAGGGGATCCCGGTCACCGACATGGTGCGCGCCAAGCGGTTCCTCCAGGATCGGCCGGTGCGGTTGGTGGGTCCCAACTGCCCGGGGGTAATCACCCCCGAGGAGTGCAAGATCGGGATCATGCCGGGCTACATCCACACCCCGGGGCGGGTGGGGGTGGTGAGCCGTTCGGGCACCCTGACCTACGAGGCGGTGTTCCAGCTGACCAACAACGGGCTGGGGCAGACCACCGCCATCGGCATCGGTGGCGACCCGGTGAACGGCACCAGCTTTGTGGACTGCCTGTCGCTGTTCAACGACGACCCTGCCACCGAGGCGGTCATCATGATCGGCGAGATCGGCGGGTCGGCCGAGGAGGAGGCCGCCGACTTCATCAAGTCGTCGATGACCAAGCCGGTGGCGGGGTTCATTGCGGGTACCACCGCGCCGCCCGGCAAACGCATGGGCCACGCCGGGGCGATCATCTCCGGCGGCAAGGGGACCGCCGCCGACAAGATCGCCGCCCTGGAGGCAGCCGGGGTGGTGATGGCACCCACCCCCACCGACATGGGAGCCGCCATGCTGCAAGCCCTGGACGGTTGACGGGCAGGTGCGTATCGTCCCGACGCCCGAGAACTGCGGCTGCATGCGCAACAGGTTGACCGTGGTTTGGTTATCGGTGTCATGGTGTTGGGTCTAGCGGGCGGAGCTTGGGGGTACACGCGTGCGAGCGCCGCCGGCGGGTGCGAACCGGTTGATGGACCGATCATCGAGAGCAAGCACTTCACCCCGGCTGAGCTCCAGCGGAGTTCGATGGACGGTCTGCTGAATCCGGCCGATGACCCGCTTCCCTTATCCGCCGAATCCGATGTGCCCCTTGAGATTGATGGACTGCCGCTGTGGTGGGTGGACACGGTGGTGACTGATGACGGCCCATTCCGGTATACGTACTACGTGGATGTACCGGTCCGGTCGATGCTGGCATCGGAGTTTTTCGATGCTGGGGTGTGCAGCTCTCCAAGGAGTCGGTGATCGACGAGGGTTACACAATCGCCTATCGCCTCAACAGGGCGGGCGATCGGGGGGTTGCTGTTTGATGTAGGGTCGTCCGCGGGCATGGTTGTGTGGGCCGACCCGGATCCTACCGGTACTCGTACCCACAACCTGTACTGGTCGGACGGTGCGTTCAACTATGCGCTGATCGCCGAACGGAGCGCCGAGGAGATCCTCACTTTGGGCCGCTCCCTGGTCTGCGCCGCCTGAGGGCCGGATCCGCCGTAGCGCCTTAGGGCCCGCTATCTGGTGGTGTCGATCGCCCGACATGGGCGGCTGTGCGCTGGGGTTGTTCCGCCGCCGCGGTAGCGTCGGCCGATGTTGCCTCGTTCCTTGAGGTGGTGGTTGCTCGCTGTGGCGGCGGTGGTCATCGCGGGATGCTCCTCGGCGCAGGAGGCCGAGCCGGAGGGAACTGCTACGCCCCGATCAACCACGACCGCGGCGATCGGAACCAGCACCTCCGAGCCGCCGGCGCCGCCGCCCGCCTATCCGCCCATCGGCGGCGGGGTAGCCTCGTGGGTTCCGGAGGTGGTCGCCCGTATCCCGCACGACCCCGAGGCCTTCACCCAGGGGCTGGTGGTCGACGGGGACGTGGTGTGGGAGAGCACCGGGCTGTACGGGCAGTCGACGCTGCGCCGCACCGATCGCCACACCGGCGAGGTGTTGGCCACGGCGGCGCTGGACGATGCCCTGTTCGGGGAAGGCCTCGAGCTGGTCGGCGATCGGCTGGTCCAGCTCACCTGGCAGGAGGAGACGGCTCTGGTGTCGGATCCGGCCACCCTGGAGCGGGTCGACACCTTCGTCTACGAAGGGGAGGGGTGGGGGCTGTGCCAGCTGGACGATGACCGGCTGGTGATGTCCGATGGGACGGCGACACTCACCGTACGCCACCCGGTGACCTTCGAGCCGATCGACGAGTTCGAGGTGACCCGCGATGGGCGGCCGGTTTCCAACCTCAACGAGCTGGAGTGCGTCGACGGGCTGATCTTCGCCAACGTGTGGCAGAGCGACGAGATCGTGGTCATCGGGGACGGCGGCTCGGTTGTCGCCACCGTCGATGCGGGCGCCCTGGACGACGAGCTGGCCGCCACCGCCGACCGCGACGTGCTCAACGGGATCGCCCACGACCCGACCACCGGCACGTTCCTGCTCACCGGCAAGCTGTGGCCCACCACCTTCGAGGTCCGCTTCGTTACCGCACCGGCGACGCCGGTGACGACTTTGGTCGGGGATACCGGGGAGGTGCGGCTCGATGTCGACGGTGTCGCCAGGCGCTACCTGCGGTTCGTCCCAGAAGGGCTCAACGGCGCGGCGCCGGTGCCACTGGTCATCGATCTTCACGGGTTCACGGTCGATCCGGAACGGCACGCCGCCACCACCCGCTGGGACCAGCTGGCCGCCGCCGAGGGCTTCGTGGTGGCCACCCCGGCGGCGCTGGGGGACCCGGTGTCGTGGGTCACCGCCTCCGGCACCGTCTCCCAGTCCGAGGTTGCCTTCCTGGTGGCGGTCATCGACGATTTGACAGCGGCCGTGCCCATCGATCCCGCTCGGGTATTCGTCTCCGGGTACTCCAATGGGGGAGGGATGGCCCACCGGCTCGCCTGCGAGCGCGCCGACCTGGTGGCCGCCATCGGCACCGTCGCTGGCGCCTACATCGACGCCGCCGCCTGCGACCCCGCCCAGCCGGTGCCGGTGATCTCGTTCCACGGAACCGCCGACCTGGTCGCCCGGTACGACGGGGTGTCCGATGTGTTTCCGCCGATCGGCGACTGGGCCGAGGGATGGGCGGAGCGCAACGGCTGCGCCCCGGTTGCCGCCCGTACGGAGGTCAGCGCCGACACCGTGGCCGACACGTGGACCGGATGCGACGCCGGTGCCGAGGTCGCCCTGTACACCGTCCAGGGCGGCAACCACGCCTGGCCCGGCGCCGAGGTCACCGGTGTGTTCACCCCCACCGACACCATCGACGCCACCGCCCTGATGTGGGAGTTCTTCCAAACCCACAGCAGGTAGCCGCCGAGGGGTTACGGTACCGGCGTCGAGGGAGGTTCTGATGCGGGTGGTCGGGGCGTTGGGATGGGTGGCGTTGGCGGTGGGCGCCGTGGGGATGCTGGTGGGCATGCCCTGGCTGGGCAGCCGGCCCCGGCTCACTGCAGGGATCCTCATCGTCGTCGGGCTGCTGGGTATCGGTATGAGCGTCCAGGGCTGAGCACGCGAGTCGGGCTAATCGCATCGTGATGCTAGCATCGCGCATCATGGTGAACCAACGACGTACCACCGTTACCGCATCGAATGAGGCGCTGAGAACGCTCGAAGCCGAGGCCCAGCGCCGGGGTGTTCCGGTGTCCGTCATACTGCGCGAGATACTCGAGGAGAAGGCGCACTCCCTGCGGGCTGGCCGGCGACCGCGTGTCGCCGTGGGGCGCTCGACAGATGGTGCCAGTGCCGCCGACCTTGCCAGCGAACCCGTTGCCGAACCGCCGCGCTGAATGGCGCTCATCCTCGACACCGGGCCCCTCCTGGCAGCTCTCGACGCCGCCGACCCAGACCACGTCGCCTGCGCCGCCCTGCTGACCGATGCGGTCGAAGACCTTGTCGTGCCCGCCCTCGTCCTCGCCGAGCTCGACTATTGGTGCTCCCGTCGCTTGCCTCCGGACGCATGGCTCATCTTTCTCGACGATGTGTTGGCCGGCGTGTACCGCGTTGAACCGCCAACACCGGTTGATCTGGGCCGCTGTCGCCACCTACAGGCCAGCTACCGCGACCTGGGCCTGGGTGTAGTGGACGCCAGCGTCGTCGCCCTTGCCGAACGATTCGAAGAACCGAAGGTGGCCAGTCTCGACCAGCGACACTTTCGCGCCGTGCGACCAGCACACGTGCCGGCTCTGCACCTCCTGCCGTGACCACCCCCCTCCGGGCGGGTCGGGGCGATCGCCACGAGTTGGTGTCGGCTCCTCAGCGTCTGTGCCGCTGGCGGGCGGCGGGGTGACGGCCGATAACCTGCCGGCGGTTATGACCGAGCGCCTTCCCATTGCCGTGCTTGTCTCCGGAAGCGGCACCAATCTGCAGGCGCTGCTTGACGCCTCTGCCGACCCGGGGTACCACGCCGAGATCGTGTTGGTGATCGCTGACCGGGATGGCGTGGGGGCGCTGCCGCGGGCCACCGCCGCCGGGGTTCCTGCCGAGGTGGTCGATTGGGACCGGTACCCCGATCGGCACCGCTTCACGGCGGCGGTGTGCGATGCCGCCGCCGCCCACGGGGCTGCGGCTCTGATACTCGCCGGGTTCATGCGGATCCTGGCGCCGGAGGCCATCCGGCGGTTCCCCAACCGAATCGTCAACACCCACCCGGCGCTGTTGCCCGCCTTCCCCGGCGCCCACGCCGTCGCCCAAGCGCTGGCGCACGGGGTGACTTTGTCCGGGGTGACCATCCACCTGGTGGACGAGGAGGTCGACCACGGCCCGATCATCTACCAGGAGGCGGTGGCGGTGATGCCCCACGACACCGAGGACGATCTGCGCCGCCGCATCCAGCGGGTGGAGCACGTCCGCTACCCCGAGGTGGTCGACGCCTTTGCCGCCGGTCGGCTACGTGTCGACGGCAGGCGGGTCACCTGGGACCCGTCGTGACCGTGCGCCGGGCGTTGGTGTCGGTGTACGACAAGACCGGGCTGGTCCCCTTCGTGGAGCGCCTGGTTGCCGCCGGGGTTGAGGTGGTGTCGTCTGGTGGCACCGCAGCCGTGCTCACCGAGGCCGGCATCCCCGTGACCATGGTGCGGTCGGTAACCGGATCGCCCGAGATGCTCGGCGGTCGAGTGAAGACGCTTCATCCCGCCATCCACGCCGGCATCCTGGCCGATGTCGGCGATCCGACCCACCTCGACGATCTGGCCCGTCATGGCATCGAGCCGTTCCAGCTGGTGGTGGG
>JACDBE010000235.1 GCA_013695075.1 Acidimicrobiia bacterium | reverse complement strand
GCTACCTGCAGGAGCTGTCGTGGTGGGAGCCAAAGCGCCGCCGCGCCGACGACGCCGGCCGGGACCAGGGATTCGACACATGGGCCAGTCGCCGGCTCGATCTCCTCACCCACCTGGCTGGCACCTGACCCGGCTACTGCAGGCAGAACTCGTTGGCCTCGGGGTCCTGCATGATCACCCAGTACTCGCCAAACCGACCGACCGCGCCGGGTTTGGCGACCCGGGCACCGGCCTCCTCCAGCCGGGTGACCTCGCTGGCGATGCTTTCCTGGCGTTGCTCGAGCGGCGTCGCCGAGCCGCCGCCCACGTTCAGGTCCAGGTGCACGCGGTTCTTGACCTGCTTGGCCTCGGGGACCTGCTGGAAGTAGATGCGCGGTCCGTTTCCATCCGGATCGCTGACCGCCGAAGCCGAGTTCCACTCCGACTCGGGCACGCCCTGCGCCTCGAGGAAGGCGGGCCAGCTGTCGAAGCCGGGAGGCGGATCGTCGAGCTTGTAGTGCAGGGCGGTGGCCCAGAACTGCGACAGTTTCGCCGGATCAGCGCAGTCGATGACGACCTGAATCGATGTGCTCATGGTGGCGACGCTAGCGGTTCGAGGACGAACAGTTTCCCCTCCCTTTGGGATGGGTGCCGAGCGGAGCGAGGCGGGGAGGGACGCCTGTCCGCGCTAGACGCCCACGCCCCTTTCCCCGTCAGCTCCGCAGCCACCCCTCCCTGGGAGGCGAAACAACCAGGACGGTGGTTCACAACCGACCGTTCAGCTCACCGTGGTGAGCAGATCCACCATGGCGGCGGCACCAACGGCGATACCGGTCTCGATGCTGGCCTCGTCGATGTCGAACCGGTCCGAGTGCAGGTCGATGCTGCGCCCGGGCACGGCGGCGCCCAGCCGGATCAACCCGCCGGGTATCGACTCCAGGTACCAGGCGAAGTCCTCGGCGCCGAGGCTCTGGTAGGTGGTGGTCACCGCATCGTCCCCCAGCACCGCCCGCCCCGCCCGATCGAAGGCGGAGATGGCGACGGCGTGGTTGACCACCGGGGGGGCGCCCCGCTCGTGGAGGATCTCGGCGGTGGCGCCAAGCGAAGCGACGAGGTCGTGGACGTGCTGTTCCACCAGCTTGGGCATGGTGCGCCACAGGTCGAGGTTCAACGTCCGGGTGGTGCCCCCCAGCTCGATCTCGGTGGGGATGACGTTCTCGGCGGTGCCGCCCTCGATCCGCCCGAACACCACCGCCAGCGGCTCGCGGGGATCGACCCCCTGGCGCAACAACACCGGCAGCTCGGTGAGGACCCTCCCGGCGGCGTAGGCCAGATCGACGGTCCGGTGGGGGCGCGAGGTGTGGCCACCGGGGCCGCGCAGGCGGATGACCATCCGGTCGGACGCCCCGGTGATGCCTCCCAGCCGCAGCCCGATGCTGCCCGCCGCCAACGCAGGGTCGACGTGGAAGGCGGCGATGGCGGACACGCCGTTCACGGCGCCCTCGGCACACATCGCCTGGGCACCGCCGGGGATGCACTCTTCGGCCGGTTGGAAGAGGAACCGCACCGTTCCCGGCACCTGCCGGTGTCGGGTTAGGGCGGTGGCAATGCCCACCCCGATGGCGGTGTGGGCGTCATGACCACAGGCGTGCATCACCCCCGGGTGTTCGGAGCGAAAGGGAAGGTCGGTGGCTTCCTCGACGGGAAGAGCGTCGAGGTCGGCGCGGAAGGCGACGATGGGCAGGCCCTCGCCGACGTCGACGGTGAGCCCGGCACCCTCGGGCCGGACCCGCGGCTGCAACCCCAGGTCGTAGAGCCGCTCGGCCACCTTGCGGGTGGTGCGGTGCTCGCTCCAGCCGACCTCGGGGTAGCGATGCAGCTCGCGGCGAAGCTCGACCATCTCGGGGGCGACGGCACGGGCAAGGTCACCGAACGGGTTGCGGGAGCCCATGAAGGCGAGATTGTAACGGTGGCTGGCGTCTCCAAGGAGCTGCGCGGATAGCGCAGCTTCGGCGGTTGGGGCTGGGGCCCCTAACCGCACCGCGATGAGGCGTCAGCCGAAGAGATTCACAGCAATGGCCTGAGGGGGTGCGCCCTATTGGCGCACCTCTGAAGGCGGACCGCGCCGGCCAGGGGGTAACTTGCGGGGACGCACAGTCGGGAGGATCGGGGTGGACAGCGCAGGGTTGTCGGCAGGACCGTCGTTCACCGTCGGCATCGAGGAAGAGTTCAAGATCGTCGATCTGGAGACCGGCGACCTGGTGCGCGACCTTCCCGACGGGATGATGGAGGCCATCGCCGAAGTGGCCCAAGGTCAAGTGGGACCCGAGTTCATGCGCTCCCAGATCGAGGTGGGGACCCCGATCTGTTCGTCGATCGCCGAGGCCCGCACCGAGCTGGCCGGCCTGCGGAGGGCGGTGGCCGCCGAGGCAAACAAGCACGGGCTGGCCCCGATCTCGGCCAGCACCCACCCGTCGGCCGCCTGGTCCGATCAGCTCAACACCGACAAGGAACGATACAACGCCCTGGCGGAGGCCATGGGCGGGGTGGCCCGCCGGCTGCTCATCTCGGGAATGCACGTCCATGTCGGGGTCGAGGACGAGGAGTTGCGCATCGACCTGATGAACCAGGTGTCGTACTTCATGCCGCACCTGCTGGCCATCAGCACCTCGTCGCCGTTCTGGCACGGCATCGAGTCGGGGCTGAAGAGCTATCGCACCTCGGTGTTCCGGGCGCTGCCCCGCACCGGGCTCCCCGACGAGTTCTCCTCGTGGTCGGACTACCGGCGCCACGTGGGGGTGCTGGTTCAGGCCGGAGTCATCGAGGACGCCACCCGCCTGTGGTGGGACCTGCGGCCGTCTGATCGGTACCCCACCCTGGAGATGCGGGCCTCGGACATCTGCACCAACATCGATGACGGGATGACGGTGGCGGCGATGTACGTGTCGCTGCTGCGCATGCTGTACCGCCGTCGCAAGGGCAACCAGCGGTGGCGCACCTACTCCCGGATGCTGATCAGCGAGAACATGTGGCGCGCCCAGCGCTACGGCACCGCCGCCGGGCTGATCGACTTCGGGCGGGGGATCATCGTGCCCTACGCCGAGCTGTACGAGGAGTTGCTGGAGCTGGTGGCCGAGGACGCCGCCGAGGCCGGGTGCGTCGCCGAGCTGGAGCACGGTCGGGTGATACTGGAGCGGGGCACCAGCTCCGACCGCCAGCTGGCGGTGTACCACGGCGCTCTCGACGAGGGGGCTGACCAGCCGGCAGCACTGCGCCGCGTCGTCGACTTCCTGGTAGAAGAGACGGTGCGCGACCTGTGACCCTGCCCCGCAGTCGGTCGCCGAGCCCATCTACCGATTCTTGGGACCGAAACGCGCCGCTGGTGGCGCGTTTCGGCCCTAAGAAATGATGGGGGAGTGGTGGGCTTCTAACCTGAAGAGCATGTCGCTTCGAGTCGCCTGCGCCCAGGTGAACGCCAAGGTGGGTGACATCGCCGGCAACGCCGCCATCGTCGCCGAAGCCATGGCATGGGCGGACAGCGAGCTGGCCGACGTGCTGCTGCTCCCCGAGCTGGTCGTCACCGGTTACCCGCCCGAGGACCTGGTGCTGCGCGACGAGTTCGTCGAGGACGGCATCGCCGCCGTCGACGCCCTGGCGGCCCGCTCCGGGAGCGCCCTGGCCGTTGTGGGGTACGTCGGCAGGGTCGACGATGAGGCCGAGGACGTCGATGAGGCAGAGGGCAGTGGCGGCGGCTTCGAGGACTCCCGGCCCCGCCGCTTGGCCAACGCCGCCGCTCTGATGACGGGCGGGCGCATCGTCGGCGTGTACCACAAGGTGCTGCTGCCCAACTACGGCGTGTTCGACGAGGCCCGCTACTTCGCCGCCGGCGACTACCCCGACCGGGTGTGGGACATAGCCGGCATCCCGGTGGGGATCTCGATCTGCGAGGACATCTGGGGAGCCGACGGCCCCCACGTCGACCAGGTGGCGGCCGGGGCCCGGGTGCTGCTCAACATCAACGGCTCGCCCTACCACCGCGGTAAGGGGCAGGAACGGTTCGAGTTGATCAGCGGGGTGGCCAGCTCGCTGGCGGTGCCGGTGGTGTACCTCAACATGGTGGGCGGGCAGGACGAGCTGGTGTTCGATGGCGACTCGATGGCGTTCGATGCCTCCGGTGAGCTGCTGCACCGCGCCGGTCAGTTCACGGAGGAGCGCTTCGTGCTCGACCTCCCCGTCGACGAGGGACGTGCTGGCCTCGTCGCCGGCGGACGTCCCCGTCTCGACGAAGAGGAGGAGGTGTACTCGGCGCTGGTCACCGGGCTGGGCGACTACGTGCGTAAGAACGGTTTCTCCGGGGTGGTGGTGGGGCTGTCGGGCGGCATCGACAGCGCCCTCACCGCCGCCATCGCCTGCGATGCCATCGGGCCCGATGCGGTGTGGGGGGTGACCATGCCTGCCCGGTACAGCTCGGAGGGCTCGTGGGCCGACTCCGAGGACCTGGCCAAGCGGCTCGGCTGCCGCTTCGACGTCATCCCGATCGACGGGATCTTCCAAGCGTACCTGGAAGGGCTCGCACCCGTCTTCGAGGGCACCACCCCGGGTACCGCCGAGGAGAACCTGCAGGCGAGGATTCGGGGGGCGGTGCTCATGGCGCTGTCCAACAAGTACGGACCGATGGTGGTGGCCACCGGCAACAAGTCGGAGCTGGCGGTCGGCTACGCCACCCTGTATGGCGACATGGCCGGTGGCTACGCCGTGCTCAAGGACGTCTTCAAGACCCTGGTGTACGACCTGGCCAGATGGCGCAACGGCAACGGCGAGGTGATCCCCGAGGCGATCATCGCCAAGCCACCATCGGCGGAACTGCGCCCCGACCAGCGCGACAGCGACTCGCTGCCGGACTACCCGCTGCTCGATGAGATCCTGCGCCGCTACGTCGAGGAGGACGAGTCGCTGGCGGACATGGCCGTCGCCGGACTCGACCCGGCGCTGGTGCGAACGGTGGTGGCCATGGTCGATCGCAACGAGTACAAGCGCCGCCAGGCGCCCCCGGGGGTCCGCATCACCCGCAAGGGCTTCGGCAAGGACCGGCGGGTGCCGGTCACCTCCGGGTACGACGAGGACACCCCGGTGCACGCCGGGTTCGTCCCGGTCGACGAGGAAGCCCAGGTACACGCCGTCCCCGTCAACGAGCACACCCCGGTGCACGCCGGGTTGGGCCCCGTCGACGAGGAAGTCTGATGCCGCTGGGCCCCGTGCTGGTCGACGGCGTACCGGTCGAGGACGCCACCGTCCCGGTGGCCGACATCGCCGTGCAGCGGGGCTACGGGTACTTCGAGACCATCCGGTCCTATCGCGGCGTCCCCTTCCGACTCGATCAGCACCTCGCCAGGCTGGCGGTCAGTGCCCAGCGGCTGGGGATGCCACCACCGCCGCTGGGCGACATCGCCGGATGGGTACTGGACCGGGCCGGCGAGGGTGACTGCGCGGTGCGGGTCATCGTCACCGGGGGTGTCGACGCCGATCATCCCGGCGGAGGGTCGCTGACCCTGGTGTTCGCCGAGCGGCTGCCCACCCTGCCGGAGGCGATGCGGCTGCTACCGGTGGTGGCCCCGTGGCACCCCGACGGCGCCTGGTCGGGGACCACCGGCGCCAAGACCTTGTCGTACGCCCCAAACATGGAGGCCAAGCTCGCCGCCACCGTGGCCGGGTTCGACGATGCCATCCTCATCGGCCGTAGCGGCTCGGTGCTGGAGGGTCCGGGCGCCAGCATCGCCTGGATCAAAGGCGACCGTCTGGCGTACCCCGAGCTGGAACTGGGGGTGCTCGACTCGATAACGCTATCGGCGGTGTGTCAGCTGGCCCCGCCGCTGGGGCTCCGCCCCACCCCGGGGCGGTATCCCCTCGAGCGCATGCTGGAAGCCGACGAGATCATGTCGCTGTCGACGCTGCGCCAGGTGCTGCCGGTGGTCACCGTCGGGGACCGGCTGTTCGACAGGGGTGAGCTGACCGGACGGCTGCTGGGGGCCTTCGAGGATCTGGTGGTGCACGAACGGCGGGTGGCGGGAGCGGTGTGAGCTCGACGCTGTCGCTGCTTGCCGCCGTGGAACGGTTGTACCAGCAGGTGGTCACCGACCCGGCGGCGTGGCATCCCCGGGCCCTCGCCGACTGGGCCGAGGAGATCGCTGCCGACGGGCCCACCAAGGAGCAGACCCGGCTGCTGCGACGCTGCCTGCGGGTGGCGGGCAAGTTGCAGCGGCACTGGATCGACTCGGCCAACACCGTCACCGCCGGTGACTGGCGGTCCCGGGTCGATGTCGCTGTGGGAGTACCGGCGTGGCGTCCCACCCTCGATCTGGCCCGGCTCGGGCTGGAAAGCGAACCCTCCCAGGCGCTCTTCGACGAGGTGGCGGAGCGCTTCC
>JACDBE010000228.1 GCA_013695075.1 Acidimicrobiia bacterium | reverse complement strand
GTTGTGGCTGAGGAGAAGACGATGACGGACACACCGAACCAGCAACCAGCCTCGGAGCCGACCCCCGTGCCGGTTCCGGGAGGCACCGGATTGGAAGAAGGCCAGGGCGCGCCGGCAGCGGAGCCCGGTGGCTTCATCGCCCCGACCCCCGTCCGTGCCCGCCGGCGTCGCTGGCCGTGGATGGTCGCGCTGGCTGCGGTGGCGGTTCTCGGTGGGGCGGCGTGGGCGTTCAGCGCCGTCCTTGGCGGCGGTGGGCCCCAACCTGCGGAGGCCCTCCCGGCATCCACGGACTTCTACTTCCGCCTCGACCTCGATCCGTCGCCCGCGCAGAAGATCGCCGCGGTGCGCCTGGCGCGCCGGTTCCCGGCGTTGCAGGGTCTGGCCGACGACCTCGAAGGTGACCTCAAGCAGGCATTGTTCGAGGCCGCCGCCGGGCAGGACCCCGATTTCGCCGAGGAGTTCGACTACGAAGATGACATCGAGCCATGGCTGGGCGACCGAACCGGGATAGGTGTCATCCTCGACGACCCGGCGCGGCCGATCCCGGTAGCGGTGTTGCAGGTGTCCGACCCAGACGCTGCCGCCGAAATCCTTCCCCGGCTGCTGACCTTCGAACAGTCCAGTGAACCGGCCGGTTTCGCCTTTGTCGGCGACTACGCCCTGATCGCTGAGGACCAGAACTTGGCCGACCGGTACGCTGCCGAAGCGGAAGCCGGGTCGCTGGCGGACTCCGACAACTTTGCCCAGGTGCACGGCGCCCTCGGTGATTTGGGGATTGCCTCGATGTGGATGGACGCCGATCTCGACGATCTGATGTCTTCCGGCTTCACGGCCGCCGGGGACCCGGCAACCGTCGGTGCCATGCCTGCGGCGACCCAGCCAGGCCAGGGCAGGCTCACTATGGCCGCCGCCGTCCGCCTCGACGCCGAGCACGTCGACCTGGCGGGGGTGGTCGTGCCCTCCGACGAGCTGATGGCACTCCTGCCCCAGTCCGCCCCCGCTGGGGACGCCGACGCCGCCGCCCGCATCGGCCGGCTGCCCGCCACCACGCTGCTCGGCATCGCCATCGCTGGTGTCGACCTCAGCGCCGACGAGCGCGCCCGGCTGTGGGACCAGCTGACGAGCAACCAGTCGGGGCCGGAGTTCGGGCAGTTCGCCGCCGAACTCGAGGAGCAGTTCGGGATCACCCTGCCCGACGACTACTTCGACCTGTTCAGCAACGACATCACCCTGTCGCTCGACATGGCGATCTTCGACTTCGAGGAGAGCTTCGGAGTGGGTGCGGCTGGGTTTCCCTTCGCCGCGATTTTTGACACGACCGCGGCCAGCGGCAGGGAGGCGGTGACCAAGTTGGTCGGTCTCGTCGAGACCAGCGGGTTCGAGCTGGCGGTCGAAGACGACGACTCCACCATCGTGGTGGCGGCCAGCGGCGACTACCTGCGCACCCTGACCGGTGAGGCAACGGCGTTGCTATCGGATTCGGGTGAAGCTGCCCGGGCGGTGGGCACCGACGATCCGGTCAACATGGCGATGTTCCTCAATGTGGAAGCTCTGATCGATGAGCTTGGGGTGGGCGGGGCTCTCGCCGGTAGCGTGTCAGACGAGGTCAGGGAGAACCTCGAGCCGTTCCAGACCGTAGGCATCACGGCATGGTGGGACGACCTCGGCGGCGACGACGCAGGGTCCAGCAACTTCCGTATCCGGGTGACCGTCGGCGAGGAGGAATGAGGCACCGGTGGCTACCCCGTCTGGTCTTGTGGAGGCGCTGCGCCGGGTCGCCTTCGCCGCCGGCTGCACCGGGTTCGGGGTAGCCGGCGTCGAGCCGTTCGCCGATGTTGAGGCCGAGCTGCGCCGGCGTCGTGGCGACGGCAGCAACAACGGGCTCACCTTCACCTACCGCCACCCCGACATCGCCACTGATGTCCGTCGCACCCACCCGTGGGCGCAGCGGCTGGTGGTGCTGGGTCACTCCTACCTGCCGGCGGCGGGCTCTCCCGGCCCCGGTCGACCCGGAACCGGTCGGGTAGCCCGCTTCGCCACCGCCGACCACTACCGGCCGTTGCGGCTGGCCCTCGACGCCGTCGCCGGTCGGCTGAGGATCGCCGGCAGCCGGGGCGAGGTCCTAAGCGACGATGCCCGCCTGGTCGATCGGGCGGCGGCGGTGCGCGCCGGGGTGGGATGGTGGGGCAAGAACGCCATGGTGCTGGCACCGGCGGTGGGGCCGTGGCTGCTGTTGGGCACCGTGGTCACCGATGCCGCGCTGGCGGTGACGGCGCCGATGGAACGAGGCTGCGGCTCGTGCTCGGCATGCCTCCCCACCTGCCCCACCGGGGCCCTGGTCGCCCCCGGGGTGCTCGACGCCCGTCGCTGCCTGGCCGCCATCGCCCAGCAGCCGGGGAGCATTCCTCGCCAGTTCCGGGCGGCGATGGGCGACCGGGTGTACGGCTGCGACGACTGCATCGAGGCCTGCCCTCCCGGCTCCCGGCTCCTCGCCCGGTCAGGTGCCGAGACGGGTCGGCTCGACCTGGTGGCGCTGCTCGACACCGACGACGACACCCTCCGCCACGACCTTGGCCACTGGTACCTACCGAGGGCGGACCCGGTGATGATCCGCCGCAACGCCCTGGTGGCACTGGGCAACACCGGGGGAGCGGAGGCGGTGCCGACACTGGCCCGGTACCTGAGCCACCCTCGGCCGGTGCTCCGCCTCCATGCCGCCTGGCCGCTGGGCGTCATCGGATCCGCCGCCGCCCGCCGGGCGTTGACGGCGGCGCTGACCGACGAGCGCCACCCCGATGTCCGCAACGAGATCGAGCTGGCACTGGCCTCCCGTCAGGGGAACGGGAACGACTCTCCCGTGGCCCACACCTCGCCGGTGATACTGCCGCTGCCGATGCGTCGCAGGAGGTAGACCAGAACCCTCGCCCAGCGATCTTGCGAGTGTGGATGCCGCAGCCTGTTGCCGAGCGATCAGTTTCCCCTCACTTGGGAGGGGTGCCGAGCGCAGCGGGACGGGGAGGGTTCGAGACGGGAGGGTTCGAGGCGGGGAGGAATCGGAGCTCGCCCGACGTGGCCCCGGTTGCTCCGCAGCCAACCTCGGGAACCGAGCACCCACCTCTGGCTGTCAGCGGGCCAGGACCGGCTCAGGACCAGCCGCGTGGGCCATAACCGGGCTGAGGGGACGCTGTCGTCGCCGATCTCGCCAGCGCGGCGACGGTCGCGGGTATTCCGGCGCTCGAGGTCACCGTCGGGATCGAACTCTGGCAGCTCATGGGACTCGTGTTTCACATGACCTCCCGCCATGAAGATGCCCGAGCACGAGCCGATGACCTCGATGCCCGCCTCGTCGGCCCGTCCTGTCGGGTGGGGGACGGTGGTCACCTCGTCTGCCCCGGCGGCGAGCAGATGGCGGCGGTAGTCGCGGAAGTAGCGAACGCTGTCGGCACCGCCCTGCATCAGCACGGCAATGCTGGCGTCCCCGCCGCCTCGCCGGGCGGCGGCCACGAAGGGGCGGGTCACGGCGACCAAAGTGTCGGTGACGTCGCCGTAGAGGTATACGTCCATCGGGGGAGCAGATCGGCACCTCCCATCCGGCCCCGGGAAGGCGGGACCGGTCTCCTCGCTACGATCGCCGCCAATGGACACCGCCGCCCTCACCGACCGCCTGTTCGGTGACGCCCTCGGCGCCCTGGAGCTGTACACGGTGTACATCGGGGAGCGGTTGGGTCTGTATCGGGCGTTGGCGGACGACGGTCCGGCCACGTCCACCGAGCTGGCCGGGCGCACCGGAACCATTGAGCGATACGTGCGCGAGTGGTTGGAGCACCATGCCGCCAGCGGACTGCTCGCCGTTGACGATCCGGCGGCGGGGATGCTGGAGCGCCGCTACCGGATGCCCGACGAGCACCGCCCCGTGCTCGCCGACCCCGACAACCTGCTGTACCAGGCGTACCGGGGCGTGGAGATGGTGCGGGCGGCGCGCCCCCTGCCCGATGTCGTCGCCGCTTTCCGCCATGGAGGGGCACCGCCCCCGTTGCCCTGGGAACCGGAGGGCCGGGCCGAATGGAACCGGCCGCTGTTCCTCAACCTGCTCGGCGAGGAGTGGCTGCCGGCGATACGGGACCTCGACCAACGACTCAACGCCGACCCACCGGCCCGGGTTGCGGACATCGCCTGCGGGACCGGTTGGTCCAGCATCGCCATGGCCCGGGCGTACCCCAAGATCACCGTGGACGGCTACGACCTCGACGCCGCCGCCATCGAGGTCGCCACCCGCCATTCCGCCGATGCCGGCGTCGCCGATCGGGTGGTCTTCCACGCCGTCGACGCCGCCACCCTGGACAACGCCGGCGTCTACGACCTGGTGACGATCATCGAAGCGCTCCACGACATGGAACGGCCCGTGGAAGTGCTGGGCACCGCCCGCCGGTTGCTTGCGCCGGAAGGTTTCGTCATCGTGGTCGACGAGCGGGTGGAGCCTGAGTTCACCGCCCCGGCCCCCGATCGGGAGCGGTACGCATACGGCTGGAGCGTGGTGGCGTGCCTGCCGAGCGCCATGGAGGATCCCGAGTCCCGGGCCACCGGGGCGGTGATGCGCCCGGAAACGCTGCACCGCTACGCCATCGAGGCTGGGTATGGCGACGTGGAGGTGCTCCCCATCGAGACGGACAGCTGGCGCTTCTACCGGCTCCGGGTCTGATTAGGGACGCACCCGCTGCTCGCCGGGCCAAACGGCGGGCCCAGCTACCGTTGCGCCACGATGGGTGACCAGGCCGCGGTGTCGTGCTGATCGTCGCCGACGTCCATGGGGCGACGGCGGCGCTGTGGCGGATAGCCGGCCTCGGGGAGCCGCTGGTGGTGCTCGGTGACCTGATCAACTTCATCGACTACCGCACAAACGACGGCATCGTCACCGAGATCGCCGGTAGGCCGTTCGTCGCCGAGATGGTGCGGCTACGCACCGCCGGTCAGTTCGAACAGGCCCGCCACCAATGGAGGAGCTTCGTGGCCGGGCGGGAGCACGAGGTGCAGCGGGCCTTCGAGCGGGAGACAGCCGCCGCCTACCGCGACGTGTGCGCTGCGCTGGAGGGCTCCGGCGCATACGTCACCTATGGCAACGTCGATCGTCCCGACCTGCTGGCCGCCAGCCTCCCCGAAGGTTGCCGTTTCGTCGACGGCGAGGTGGTCGTCATCGAGGGGGTCCGAATGGGGATCGTCGGCGGCGGCATGGTCTCTCTGGGCACCCCGGGCGAGGTAACCGAGGAGCAGACGGCGGCCAAGCTGGAGCGGCTGGGGCCGGTGGACGTGCTCGGCAGCCATTTGCCTCCGGCGGTGCCTGCCCTGTCCAACGACGTCATCGGGGGGCGGGCCAAGGGGTCGGAGGCGATCCTCGACTATCTGGTCAGGCAGCGGCCGCGGTGGCACTACTTCGGCGACGTGCACCAGCCGCAGGCCACCGCCTGGCGGGTAGGGACAACCCGATGTATCAACGTCGGCTATTTCCGGGCGACCGGCCGGGCGGTGAGGCACCTGGCAGCTCCCGACCGATGAGCGGGGTCACCGCTACCCTTGGTGGCGGACGTCGTCGCAGGAGGTTGGGGTGACCATGGAAGGCACCGTGCAGCGCATCGAGGTGTCGGCGCCCCCGCAGCTCGTTTACGAAGTGGCGCTCGACCTGGAGGCCTACCCGCAGTGGGCGACGGGGGTGAAACGGGTCGACATCCTCGAAGAGGACCAGGACGGCCGCCCCCACCGCGCCTCGTTCGTCGCCGACGCCATGATCAAGGAGATCTCCTACACGCTGCAGTACGCATACGACCTGGACAACGGGTTCTCGTGGTCCGCCGAACCGGGCGATGACATCACCGCGATGGACGGGCGCTACGAGTTCAACGAGCTGGAGGATGGCGGTACCGAGGTGCTCTACGCCCTCAGGGTCGACCCCACCTTTTCCATCCCCGGGTTCCTCAAGCGTCAGGCCGAAAAGCAGATCGTCGCCAGCGCCCTGCGCGGTCTCAAGAAGCAGGCCGAGTCGGCGGCGTGAGGGTCCTCCTCGTCACCGGCAAGGGTGGCGTCGGCAAGACCACCGTGGCCGCCGCCACCGCAGTACGCACCGCCGACATCGGCAAGCGTGTACTGGTGATGTCCACCGATCCGGCACATTCGCTGGCCGACGCCT
>JACDBE010000187.1 GCA_013695075.1 Acidimicrobiia bacterium | reverse complement strand
GTGCGGTCGGTGTAGGCCACCGGGTGCATCCCGTCGGTGATGATCACCCGGGCTGCGCCTTCGCACAGGATCTCCGCCAACGTTTCGGGTCCGACCCGCAACCCGGTCGATAGGGTGGCCCCGGCTTCGCCGGCGGACTCGGCGGCGATGTCGGCGTCGACGAACACCTCAGCGACGGTGACCGCCCGGTTGTGCAAACCGGTTGGGTCGACTCCGGTCAATGCGTCGAGACAGATCGACGCCAAGGCATCGGCGCGGCGCTGCCCAAGCCCTTGTCCTTGTCCGGGGAGCACCGGTAGTTGGGTTTCGCGCCGGTGCAGGGCCTGTTCGACGACCCGGCCGTCTATCCCGGGGAGCACCCCCCACAGTTTGTACACGGCGTCGTCGAGGGAGGGTTGGATCACCAGGTACCGGTGGGCGAACCCGGTTTGTTCATCGTCGGTAGTGACGGTACGGAGCCGATCCAACAACCCGTACAGCCGTCCCAGCGAATACCCGTCGACCACCTGGGTGAACTGGTGGTCGGTGATCCCCGCCGCCTTGAGTTTCACCAGGGCGGCTGCCCGGTCCAATCCGCAGCGTCCGGTGGCCATCATGTTGTCGATGCGCGGGTCGGCGGCCCGAGCGACCTGCCACAGCCGGTCACCGGTTTGCGATGACACGTCGAGGTGGGCGGACACCCAGTTGCCCATGGTGGCCATGCCCGCAGCGGTGTCGGGTTGGTGACGGTCCAAGCGGCGGATCAGTTGGGTCTGGTGGGCTCGCAGGGTGGCGATGTCGGCTTCGATGCGGCGCAGCTGCTCTTCCCACGCTTCCACCTGCCGATCGTCGACCGTCTCGCTCCAGGTTTCCAATGCATCGAACATATGTTCGTTATAGCACGAGGCTGTGACACAAACCACCCCCCTGCAACCAGAAACCGAAGAAAATCCGGCGACATCGAGCGGTATCGTCTCGGTATGGCGCTCGGTCCCGATGAGATCCGCAAACGGCAATTCGACGTCGGTCTGCGCGGTTATGACCGTGAACAGGTGGAGCGGTTCCGGGTCGAGGTGGCCGACGCCGTCGAGGCGCTCGCCCGATCCAAGGCGGCCATCGAAGAGCGGGTCGGGCAACTCGGGATCGGCGACATCTCCGACCTCGGGGAGGAGTTCCGACGAGTGGCGACCGAGGTGGGGGTGATCCTCGAGGACGCCCGGCGGACGGCAACCGAAATGCGCCGCCGGGCCGACGACGACGCCACCAGATGGCGGACCGCAGCCGAGACCGAAGCCGCCACCTGGCGGGAGGAGGCACAGCGGGACAGCGCCGGGATGCGGTCAGAGGCGGAGGCGCTGGCGGAGGCTGCCCGGGTCGAGGGCCAGCGCCAAGCCGAGGAGCTGCGGGGAGCGGCGTGGGCCGAATCGACGGCGATGCTGGAACGCAGCCGGTCCGACGCCGAGGATCTGATCGCCGAGGCCAACCAGGATGCTCTGTTCATCCGGGCCGGGGCCGAGCGGGACTCGCTCCGGCTGACCGGCAACGCCAGGCATGAAGCGGAGGCGGAGCTCAAGGCCGCCCGCAGCGAGGCCTCCCGACTCGTCAAGGAAGCGGAGCGACTAAGCGACCGGCTTATCGAGGAAGGCCGCCAGGTGACGGATGCTGCCGAGGAGCGGGTCCGCGCCCTGGAGCAGCGACGGATCGAGCTGCTTGGTGAGATCGAGTCGATCCAGAAGACCTTCGACCAGATGGACATCGAGCTGGAGGCGCGCCTCAGCCCGCGGCCGCTGGTGGACGACTCTGAGCCGGCGGAGTGGGAGATCGATCCCGCGGTGCGGGTGGTCCCGGCCAGCCGGGTGATGCCGCCGATCCCCGTTGATGCCGACGAGTTGGTGGCCGAGGTCACCAGGCTGCGCTATGGCGTCGATGCCACGGTGGCGCCGGCGGCCAGCCCCACCGACGGCGGGGTGGCGGTTACCGACGGGACCGACGGGCCCGCCGAAGCCACCGCGTTGGCCGACACGGCTGAGGTAGAAGAGCGCGCAGAGATCGGCGAGGGGGCTGGACCGGAGGACGTCGGTGAGCCGACAGATGACGACGATGCTGTCTTGTTGTCGGAGGGCGGTCATCAGGCATTGGTGGGAGACGGTGCTGCCGCGACCAGCGGCGACGGTGGTACCGCCGAGCACAAGGATGCGGTGGATGTTGCGGTTGCCAACGAGGGGCAACCCGAGGTGGGCCTTCCACCGGAGACGGCGCCAGCTGCCAGGAGGCCATCGCTCCTCGATGACCTGT
>JACDBE010000181.1 GCA_013695075.1 Acidimicrobiia bacterium | reverse complement strand
TCGGTGGTGACGTCGCTCAGGTCGTAGCGTGCCGCCAGCGAGGTATCGGTGTTGAGGAGCTCGATGTACTCGGCGTCGATGTCGAGCAGCCGGGTTTCTGCGGCCGACTTCTCCAGCTGCTGCTCGGGGGTCAGGTAGCTGAGATCTTCACCCTGACCGGAGTCGGTCCCACCCTCCTGCACCGGCTGGGACTCGGGAGGCACGATGGCGTCGCGCTCGGATTCGAGGTCGGTGAGCCGGGCGCGAATGACGTCCAACTCCTCCTCGATCTCGGCGATGGCGTCCGGGTCGTCCTCGAAGGTGAGATCGGCCTCCAGCTCGCCGACGTTGGTGAGCACGGTGGCGATCTGGCTGTCGATGACCTTCAGCTCCGCATCCTGCTCGGGGGTGAGCGGCGGATCGACCTCCTCCACCGGAGCCAGGGCGGCCAGCTCGGCGAGCCGTGCCCGCAGCTGGTCGGACTCCTTGACGAGGGCGCGGATGCCGCCTTCGACGTCGACGGCGGTGGGATCGACGGCGATGTAGTTGTCCCGCATCTCGACGGCGATGGAGGTGGCCGCCGCCTGCGACGGGGCCAGCGCCGAGAAGGTGAGCGTCCCCGCGTTGGGGGCGGCGTCGATGACGGTGCCTTGGCCGTTCGGCGGGAGCAGGGTGGTGTTGGCCTCCTGGGCGACGGGCAGAGCATCCTCCACCAGCGCCACCAGATCGGGAGATCCGCCCGAGGATCCCCCCGAGGATCCGCCCGAGGATCCGCCCCGCGAAGCGCTGGCACCCTCGGACTCGGGCAGGATGAACTCGATGACGGCGCTGGCCCCCCACTGCGGTTCGATGCTCTCGTTGGTGAAGTTGGCGAACCACAGCCCGCCGCCGGCGCCGAGGACGGCCACCACCAGGACCAGCCACCAGCGGGCACGGGCGATGCGGCGAATGCGACTCAAATTCATGTCTTGCGTTCCTGACTCGGTTGGGTTCTCGTTGGCCTGTAGAATTGCACCGACGGTTCAGCGCGCCACCGAGCGCGGGATGTCCCGGTCGCCCATCAACCGGCGAGCACCATGCCGTGCCAGGCCGTGCAGTGTGGCCTCGACCTCGATGCGATCGCCTGCGGTGGCGAGCTTGGACAGCCGGTGGACCTCGGCGTCGACCATCTCGGCGTCGGGGAGACCCAGGGCTGCCTTGCTGATCTTAGGGTGGTCGCTGGGACCAAGTGGCCCGTCGGAGAGGACCTCTTGCAGCTTCTCCCCCGGCCGCATGCCGATCGACCTGATCTCGATGTCGCGCCCCGGCACCAGCCCGGAAAGCCGGATGAGACGGTTGGCCAGGTCGAGGATACGCACCGCCTCGCCCATGTCGAGCACGAACACCTCGCCCCCGTGGGACATGGCCGCCGACTGCAACACCAGCTGCACCGCCTCGGGCACCGTCATGAAGTAGCGGGTCATACGCGGGTCGGTGATGGTCACCGGGCCGCCGTCGCTGATCTGGCGCATGAAGGTGGGTACCACGCTGCCCCGGCTCCACAGCACGTTGCCGAAACGCACCGCGGTATACACCCCGGTGTCCGCCTGCTGCGCCGCCGCCTGGGTGAGCATCTCGGCGACCCGCTTGGAGGCACCCATGACGCTGGACGGGTCGACGGCCTTGTCGGTGGAGATCAGCACGAAGCGCTCCACGTGGGTTCGCTTGGCGGCCTCGATGACGTTGGCGGTGCCGACGATGTTGGTCTTCACCGCCTCCTCGGGGCAGCGTTCCAGGATGGGCACGTGCTTGTGGGCGGCGGCGTGGAACACCACGTCCGGTTGGTGCCGTTCGAAGACCTGCTCCAGCGCCGGGACGTCGCGGATGTCGCTTATCTCCAGCCGGGGTGGTCGCCCCGTGCCCTCCCACGACGGGGAGCAGTCGTGGAGATGGGTCTCGTCGTGGTCGAGGGCGATCACCGTGGTGTCGGCGAAGCTGAGGCACTGGCGGACGATCTCGCTGCCGATGGAACCGCCGGCACCGGTGACCAGGATCGTCCGACCCTCCAGCGCCCGGGCCACCGGGGCCATGTCGGTGTCGACGGTGGGGCGGGGCAGCAGGTCGGCGAGCTCGATGTTGCGGATGCCGCCGCCCACCTCCCCCTTGAGCAGGGCGTTGAGGTCGGGGACGATGCGCAGCGCCACGTCGATGGACGAGCAGGAGTCGACCAGCTCGTTGAGCATGTCCCGGGGGGCGGTGGTGGCCACGATGACCTGCTCGATGCGATAGGTACGCACCAGATCGGGCACCCGGTCGACCCCGGACCACACCGGCCTGCCCACCAGGCGACGGACGGTGGTGCCGTCCTTGATGTCGACGAAGCCGACGATGTCGAGCGGCGGGTCCAGGTTGAGGGCCTGCCTGGCGAGCACGGCGGCGGGACGCCCGGTACCGACGACCAGAGCCCGCATCGAGGTTGTCTGGTCGACCATGCGCTGGAAGGAGAACACCCGCGACCGGAAGCGGACCACGCCGGTGCCGACCACGGTGAACATGGCGCCGAGGATGACCACCGAAATCGGGATCGGCTGGCGCAAATCGAAGGCGTTGTGGGCGACGAACACCGTCGAGACGATGAGGATCCCGGCAAAGGCCGACGCCGCCGCCACCCGCAGCGCCTCGCCCACCGAGGCGTACTCCCAGACGTGGCCGTAATTGCCAAAGGCGACGTTGGCAACCAGGTGAACGATGACGATGAGCGGCAGCACCCGCCAGAACCCCGGCCACCAGTCGAGGGAGTCAGCAATTCCGTCGGCGAAACGGGCGGTGAGCCCGGCCACGTACGCCATAGTGATGATGACGGCATCGACAAGGGCGAAGCTGACATCGGCGCGCAGCCGCGCCACGTTCTGGGCGGTTCTCGTCCGCCAAGAGTTGCGACCCTGCCGTCGGCTGCGTTCCCGCTGCATCACGTCCTCTCGACAAACGGTCCGCCGTCCTCGGTGACCGCCGACACGACATGACAGGGCTGGGTTGGGCCCCCCTGCCGCGCCGATTTCGGCGTCGACGCCCTGTCGACCATACCCCCACCCCGCTGGAGCCGCCAGCCCAAATATGGCCTTCGCGACAATTTGAGGCTGACGACCTAGAGCCGTTCCGCCGGGTGCCGCCGGTACCCGTGGTACCTTCGGGTCATGCTCTCGGGCCGCCGGGCGGTACCGATGGACGGTCCCACGGGGGTGCTCTCACATGAACCGGCCGGTGATCCTGGTCGCCATCAAGGGTCTCGGCATCGGCGGTGCGGAGAAGCTGATCGCCGAGAGCGCCCGGTTCTGGGACCGCAGCCGTTTCGACTACCGGGTGGTGTACGC
>JACDBE010000152.1 GCA_013695075.1 Acidimicrobiia bacterium | reverse complement strand
GTGGGGCGGAGGGCGGCGTGGATGCGGGCGGCGGCCACCTCGGTGTTGACGTCGAGGAACACCTTCACCGACTGGGGGAGGAAGAACCAGGCCATTCGGGAGTCGATGACGAAGCTCTCCCCGGTGGTCCCCAGCCACACCGTCCTGGCGTCGATCTCGGCGTCGATGGCGTCGTCGCCCTCGGCCAGCCTGGAAAGCTCGAGGATGCTGAGCCCCCGTTCCGCCGCCATCGCCCGCATGAAGTCGCCGGCCGAGACGTGTCCAAGCCCGAGCTCAGCCGCCACCCGTTTGGCGACCACGCTCTTGCCCGAGCCCGGTCGGCCCGAGATGGCGATGATCAGCGGGGCCCGCTCCGGGGCGGGATCGGTCAAGCGAAGCGGTCGAGTAGGGCCCGGCGCTGCCGTGTCCCCAGACCCTGGAGCTTGCGATTCTCGTGGATGCCGATCTCCTCCATGAGCCGCTTGGTCGACACCTTGCCCATCCCGGGGAGGGCCACCAGCAGCGGGGCCAGCTTGGTCCCGGCCAGCACCGGGTCGTGCTCGGCGCGCTGCAGCACCTCGCCGAGGGTGAGGCTCCCGGTGCCGAGCAGCGCCTTGACCTCGGCGCGCTGGCGGCGGGCCGCCTTGGCGCTTTCCAGCGCGGCGCGCCGTTGCTCGGGGGTGATGTCGGGCAGCACGGGTGGCCTCCGCTCGTCGGTTGCGGTCACGTTAGATCCCCCGCCTGCCCGTCATCCATCGAAGGTTGTGGGGTCGCCATCAGGGTGGCGGCGATGCCGCGGGCGGCGGCCACTGGGTCGGAGGCGGAGACGATGGGGCGTCCGATCACCAGCCAGTCGGCCCGCCGCTCCAGGGCCTCGGCCGGGGTGGCGGTGCGGCGCTGGTCGGCGGCGGCGGCGCCGTCGGGGCGGATGCCGGGCACCACCTTGAGCAGCCGGTCGGCGACACCGGCGATGACCCCCAGCTCGAGCGCCGAGCACACCACCCCCTCGCACCCGGCGCGGTCCACTATGCGCGCCAGCCGGGAGACCAGCCTGCCCGGGCTCAGGTCGATGCCCATCTCGGACAGCTCGGCAGCACCGAGGCTGGTGAGCACGGTGACCCCGAGCACCCCGCACCGTCCCGACGAACCACGACGGGCACCGGCAACGGCACCGCCCAGCATCTCGGCCCCGCCGGAGGCGTGGGCGGAAACCCAGCGGGCACCCACCCCGGCCAGTCGGGCGGCGGCCGCCTCCACCTGGCTGGGGAGGTCGTGCAGCTTGGCGTCGGCGAACACCGGTTTGCCCAGGGCGGCGACGGCGGCCACCGTGCCCGGGCCTGGGCCGTACAGCAGCCGCAACCCCACCTTGAACCCGCCCACATGGGGGGCGAGGTCCCTGGCGAGCCGCACCGCCTGCTCGGCGTCAGGGACGTCGAGGGCCACCAGGATCGGTGGATCAGTGACGGTCACGCCGTCGCCCCGGTCAGCTCGGCCACTCGGCTCACCCGGTGGCGGCGGCACCAGCCGAGCAGCTGGCGGCGGATGCGCTTCCCCACCCGGGGCGAGGCGAAGTGGGCGGTGCCGATGGCGACCGCCGAGGCGCCCGCCATCAGGTACTCGACGACGTCGGCACCGGTGCGCACCCCGCCACAACCGACGATGGGCAGCTCCGGCAGACCCCGGTGCACCTCCCACACACAGCGCAGCGCCACCGGTTTGAGAGGAGGGCCCGAGTAGCCGCCGACCACCCCTGCCAGCAGGGGGGTGCGCCGCTCGATGTCGAAGCCGGCGCCCCGCACGGTGTTGGTGAGCACCACGAAGTCGGCCCCGGCGGTGGCGACCGCGGCGGCGATGGCCACGATGTCCGCGGCATCCGGCGACAGCTTGGCACCCACCGGGCACGACACCTGGTCTCGCACCGCGGCCACCACGGCGGCGGCGGCCCCGGCGTCGAGGGCGAACGGCATGCCACCAGCCAGGTTGGGGCATGACAGGTTGACCTCGATGGCACCGACCCCGGCTCTCTCGAGCCGGCCCGCCACCTGGGCGAACTCAGCTGCCCGGTGCCCCACCGCCGATCCCCACACCTCTACCCCGGCCGACCCGATCTCGGCACCGAACTGGTCCACCCAGGCGTCGATACCGGGGTTCTGGATCCCGATCCCGTTGAGCATGCCCTGCCCGGCGGGTGCCATACGGGGAGGGGGGCGGCCCGGCCACGGCTCGACGCTCACCGACTTGGCCACGGCGGCGCCGTACGGGGCGAAGGAGGCGGTGGCGGCGAAGTCGACCACCGAGGCCACCGTCCCCGAGGCGGCTACCAGCGGGGAGCGCAGCAGGTGCCCGCCCAGGGACACGGCCAAGTCGGTCACCGCACCCCCACCCCGGCTTGGAGCAGGTGGTGGCGTTGCAGGCTGGTCACCGCCACCGCCTCGCCTGGATCCCGCAGGCTCTCCACCAGCAGCCGGCCGCCGCGCACCGTGGTCACGCAGGGAACATCGTGGCGGGTGGCGGCGCGGCGGATGAAACCGGCGTCGCTGCGTGCTCGGGCACCGCCCGGGGTGTTGATCACCAGGTCGATCTCGCCCAGCTCGATGAGCCGGACCGGGTCGTAGGGACCGTCGCCCACCTTGTCGACGTGGGTGACCTCCACCCCGTTACGGGCCAGCACCCCGGCGGTGCCGTGGGTGGCCAGCACCCGGAACCCGAGCCCGATCAGATCGGCCGCCAGCGATGCCGCCGCCGGCTTGTCCCGGTCGTCGAGCGACAGGAACACGGTGCCGGCGCGCGGGATCGACTGCCCCGCCCCCGACAGCGCCTTGGCGTAGGCGCCGCCCACGGTGGGGGCCAACCCCATCACCTCGCCGGTGGCCCGCATCTCCGGGCCGAGCACCCGGTCCTCGGCGAGGAACCGCTTCCAGGGCAACACCGGTGCCTTGATGGCCACCCCCAGGCTGCTGGGCGGGTCGGCGGCCAGCACCCAGGTGCGGCGCAAATCGGCCAACGTCTCCCCCATCATCACCCGGGTGGCCACCTTGGCCAGCGGGATGCCGGTCGCCTTGGACAGGAAGGGCACGGTACGCGACGCTCGTGGGTTGGCCTCGAGCACCACCACCTGGCCGTGGCTGACGGCGAACTGGATGTTGACCAGCCCCCGCACCCCCAGGCCTAGGGCGAGGCGGTGGGTGAGTTCGGCGATCCGGTCGATCTCGGCGTCGCTAAGGGTCTGCGGAGGCACGACGCAGGCGGAGTCGCCGGAATGGATCCCCGCCTCCTCGACGTGCTCCATTACCCCGCCCAGATACACCTCGGAGCCATCGCACACGGCGTCGACGTCCACCTCGATGGCCCCGTCGAGAAACCGGTCGACCAGCAACGGCGCTGCCGCCAGGTCGACCTCGCCCCCGCCCCGCCGGTACACCTCGCCGAGGTGGCGGCGCAGCTCGGGCTCATCGGCCACGATCCGCATGGCACGCCCACCGAGCACGAACGAGGGCCGCACCAGCACCGGGTAGCCGATGGCGGCGGCCACCCGGGCTGCTGCCTCCACTGTCCGGGCGACACCCGATGCCGGCTGAGGGATGTCGAGGCGCTGGCACAGCCGGGCGAACCGCTCCCGATCCTCGGCCAGGGCAATGGCGTCGGGGGTGGTACCAGCAATGGCGAAACCGGCGTCGGCGATGGCCGGCGCCAGACCCAGCGGGGTCTGGCCTCCCAGCTGCACCACCACCGCCAGCGGTTTTTCCCGGTCGAGCACGGCGAGCACGTCCTCGGTGGTGAGCGGCTCGAAGTACAGCCGGGCAGAGGTGTCGTAGTCGGTGGATACCGTCTCCGGGTTGCAGTTGATCATCACCGGCTCGAAGCCGCGCTCGGCAAGGGCGAAGGAGGCGTGGACGCAGCAGTAGTCGAACTCGATGCCCTGCCCGATCCGGTTGGGCCCCGAGCCCAGCACCACCACGGTGTTCGATTTCGGCGGTGGCGCCTCGTCCTCGGTCTCATAGGTGCCGTAGAAGTACGGGGTGGCAGCCTCGAACTCGGCGGCGCAGGTGTCCACCGTCTTGTAGGTCACGGTGATCCCGGCGGCGACTCTGGAGGCGGTGACCTCCGCCGGAGCCTGCCCGGTGACGTGGGCGATCTGGCGGTCGGAGAACCCCAGCCGCTTGGCGGCCCGCACGGTGGCCGAGTCGGCGCCGCCGCCCCCCTCCAGCTCCTTCCGCATGGCCACGATGGACGCCATCTCGGCGACAAACCACCGGTCGTAGCCGGTGCGCTCGGCCACCTCGCCCACCGGGACCCCCCGCCGCAACGCCTCGGCAGCGAGGAACACTCGCTGCGGGGTGGCTAATGCAACGTTGGCGAGCAGGTCGACGGTGCCCATGGCGGCGGTCTCCGCCTCTGCCGGGTCGGCGCCGAGCCCGGCGCGGCCGATCTCCAGGCTGCGCAGCGCCTTTTGCAGCGCCTCGGGGAAGGTGCGCCCGATGGCCATGGCCTCACCGACGCTCTGCATCGAGGTGCCCAGCAGCGGCGGCTGGGACGGGAACTTGGCGAAGTCGAAGCGGGGTGCCTTGACTACCACGTAGTCGAGCGCCGGCTCGAACGACGCCGGGGTGGCACCGGTGATGTCGTTGCGGATCTCGTCGAGGGTGTAGCCGACGGCGAGCAGGGCGGCGATCTTGGCGATGGGGAAGCCGGTGGCCTTGGAGGCCAGCGCCGACGAGCGCGACACCCGCGGGTTCATCTCCACCATGACGCGCCGCCCGGTGGCCGGTTCAACGGCGAACTGGACGTTGGAGCCCCCGGTGGCCACCCCCACCAGGCGCAGGCAGGTGATGGCGTCGGTGCGCATCGCCTGGTACTCCCGGTCGGACAGGGTCATCTGCGGGGCCACGGTGATCGAATCCCCGGTGTGGACCCCCATCGGGTCCAGGTTCTCGATGGAGCACACCACCACCGCGTTGCCGGCACCGTCGGCCATCACCTCCAGCTCGAACTCCTTCCATCCGGCGATCGACTCCTCCACCAGCACCTCACCAACCGGCGAGGACGCCAGCCCGGTCTCCGCCACCCGGCGTAGCTCGGCGGGATCGGCGGCAAGGCCGGTACCGCCGCCGCCGAGGATGTAGCTGGGGCGCACCATCACCGGGTAGCCGAGGTCGGCGGCGATGGCCAGGGCGCCTTCCTCGGTGCTCGCCGTCCCCGCCGCCGCGGTGGCGATGCCGGCGCTCTCCATCAGCGACTTGAACCGGCCCCGGTCCTCAGCGGCGGCGATGGCCTCCAAACCGGCTCCGATCACCTCCACCAGATACCGGTCGAGCACCCCGAGTTCGGCCAGATCGACGGTGACGTTGAGGGCGGTCTGCCCGCCGAGGGTGGGCAGCAGGGCATCGGGCCGCTCCTCGGCAATGATGGCGGTGACCACTTCGGCGGTGATCGGCTCCACGTAGGTGGCGTCCGCCAGGTCGGGATCGGTCATGATCGTCGCCGGGTTGGAGTTGACCAGGATCACCCGGTAGCCGGCGGCGCGCAGCGCCCGCACCGCCTGGGTGCCCGAGTAGTCGAACTCGCATGCTTGCCCGATGACGATGGGGCCGGACCCGATGACCAGGATCGAGTCGAGGTCGTGGCGGTGGGGCATCAGCCGGCCCCCACGGTGGCGGCGAACCGGTCAAACAGGGCGGCGGCCTCGGTGGGCCCTGGTGCGGCCTCGGGGTGATACTGCACCGAGAAGGCGGGGACATCGAGGCATTCCATTCCCTCCAGGGTGCCGTCGTTGAGGTTCTGGTGGGTGGCCCGCACCCTGCCAAACCGGGAGGGCACCGTGCCCGGCAGCAGCCACGGGCCGGGGACGGCACCCGGGCGAGGCGACGGCGGGACCTGCCCGGAAAGGCTCCACATGTCGACGGCGAAGCCGTGGTTCTGGGCGGTGATCTCGACATGGCCGTCGTCGAGGCGGCGCACCGGGTGGTTGGCTCCGTGGTGGCCGAACGGCAGCTTGTAGGTGCCGGCCCCGAGCGCCAGACCGAGGATCTGGTGGCCCAGGCAGATCCCGAACACCGGCACCACCCCCAGCAGCTCCCGCACTGCCGCCACCAGCTGGCGCAGCGGCCCCGGGTCGCCGGGACCGTTGGACAGGAACACCCCGTCGGGCCTGCCGGCGAGCACCTCGGCGGCGGTGGTGGTGGCGGGCACCACGTCGACGGCCAGTCC
>JACDBE010000140.1 GCA_013695075.1 Acidimicrobiia bacterium | reverse complement strand
AGCCACGAGCCCCGCCGCCGGTCCGATGGTGGCGCTGCCCGGTAGGGCCCGGGCTCGACCTGTGGTGGGATGACCAATGGGGGGATGACGGCAGTGCGGTCGGCAGGCTGGTCGGCTTCCACCGTGGCCGTCTGAACCATCTCTTCGTCGGCGAGCGACTGGTCAGAGTACGGGTCGTCCGGGTACGGGTCTTCGTGGGCCGCCAACGGTGGCTGGTCGGGGAGCCGGTACCACACCGGCAGCCTGGTCCCTGTGGGGGCCAGACGCTCGACGATCTCGGGTTGGTTGCGGTCCATGGGGCCCATCGGGTCGCCGTTCAGACGTCGACGACGGGTATGTCGCGTCCCCGGACCCTGGGAAAGGTGATGGGGCTGTGCATGTAGCAGGTCCCATTGCGGTTGTACCGGGACAGTCGGGTGGAGCACCTCGGCGAGGAGCAGACCCGCAGCCCGTCCACGGCCTTGGGGCGGCGGCGGCGTCCCGATACCTTGGTTCCGATGAGTGCGGTTGAGTCGCTCATGGCTCCAGCTTGGAATCGTCCGGGTAAAGGCGTCGTAAAACGAACGTGAAAGCCCGGTGTGAATCGGTCGATCCGGACCCACCCGGGCCGATCAACGTTGCTTGGCGATGGTGGAGTCCTCGGCCAGGGTGAGCCGCACCCGCACCGGCCGATGGTCAGACCCCGCCGAGATCGGTCCCAGCTGGCGGCTGGTGACGGTGAGCTGGCGGGTGTGCAGGACGTGGTCGATGGGGATCTGGGCCAGCCCCGGCAGGCTGGAGGGCCACGAGGCGCCATACCCGAACCCCTCCAGCGAGTTGACCAGATCCGCCGGTCCGGTCAGGGCGCTGAACCCGGTGGACCACGGAGTGGCGTTGAGGTCGCCCACCACGATCACCGGGTCGCTCTCGGCGGCCACCGCCCGCCCCACCCTGGCCAGGAAGTCATCGCGATAGGTGGCGTCCCGGCCATTGGTGGGGCTGGGGGGATGGATGCCGTACACCACCACCGTCCCCTCACCGAAGCGCAGCACCACTCGGATGGCGTCGCCCGCCGCCCTGGCGAAGCCGAGCAGCTCCACCTGCACCGGTTCCCTGGTGAGGATGGTGGCGCCATAGCTGCGCTCCTCGAAGATGCCGCTGCTCACCTGGTAGTCGGGGAACTGCTGCGCGATTTCGTCGACGTGGGCGCGTCCGGTCTCGAAGAGGAACACCACGTCGGGGGTGTCGTCGAGCGCCCAGCCCAGCTGCGGGGAACGGTTGCCGATCTGGATGTTGTAGCCCACCACGGCGACCTCGGGGGCGTCCGGGCGGGGATCGGCGGGGCTGCGGTAGTACAGGGGAGCGATGACCGCGGCGTTGAGGAGGGCACCCACCAGCATCAAAGAGGCGGCGCCCGTCCGACCCAGCAACATCAGGCCGCCACCGATGCCGGTGAGCACCACGGCGAACTGGAGCTTGAAGTTGGCCAGCAGGTCGAACCACCACACCACCGGACCGAGAAAGCCGAGCAGCGACATCGCCAGCACCAGGCTGCCGGCGACGGTGAGGCCGACGCCGAAGCGGCGGCGGATCATCCCGCTTCGAGTCCGTAGAAGTAGCCGTCCCGGGACCCCACGTACACCCCGCCCTTCCACACCGCTGGGGTGGCCTCGATGCACCCGCCGGCGAAGACGTTGTCGGACAGCCGCACCGGGGCCCGCGGGTCGGAAACGTCGTAGACGCGCAGCGCCGCCTCGTTTTCGCAGTCGGTGGACACCAGCAGGCGGTCGCCGGCGTGCACCGCCGACGACCAGGCATGGAGCCCGATGTCGTCCCGCCACACCACCTCGCCGGTGGCGGTGTCGACGGCGAGCAGCTCGCCGACGTTGGTGGGCACGAACAGCAGGTCGCCGACCAGAGCCGGTGTCGCCCAGATGCCGCCGTCGACGCCGCCGGCCGGCACCTCCAGGCCCCATACCCGCGGGTCGTCCGGGTTGTCGGGATCCAGCTTGACCAGCTGACCGACGTCGCCGGCGCGTGAGGTCACCAGGTCCACCTGGGCGGCCACGTACAGGTCACCGGCGCCGTCGATGACGATGGTGGCATCGACGTCGTCGCCCATCCAGTAGTCGAACACGACCGCGGCGTCACCGTCGGGGAGGGCCCCGATGTCGACCCCCACCACCCTCCCCGCCGAGTTGGCGAAGTAGGCCCGATCCTCGAACACCGCCGTCGAGCTCTCCACGCTCTGCTGGCGACCGACGGCGCCGAGCAGCTCGTCGGTGAAGGCCGGCATGGAGAACACCACCTCGGGGTCGACGGTGACCAGACCGTCGCCGTCGGTGCCCCGGTTGAGGTCGATGGCGAACCACCAGCTGTTCTCGCCGCCGACGTACAGCATGTCGTCGACCACCACCGGGTTGGAGTCCCAGTCGTTGTTCCACATGCCGTCGACCGAGGCGGCGTCCAGCCGCCACAGCTCGGTGGGGGTTTCCCGGTCGAGGGCGATGATGCGGAATGCCGGGTCGCGGGACCCGGCGTACAGCAGCGGGTGGCCCTCGGGATCGAGGGTCACCGAGCCCTTGATGATGTCACCCATGAAGAAGTCGGGTCTGGTGCGCTCGCCGGTGGCGGCGTCGAGGAAGTGGATGTTCTTGTCGTAGGCGCCGAAGATGACCTCGGTGACGCCGTCGGGGCGCTCCCACACCACCGGCTGGCCGGTCCAGCCGTTGCCGCACCACACCTTGTCCGCGCCGCCCACCGGGGAGTTGCCGCACATCGGCTCGGCGGGGAAGCGCCACCGCACCGCAAGGGAATCGGGAATAGGTCCTTCCCCGTACCAGGTGCGTGACGGGTTGCCCCGAAACATGGTGAGCCCGGTGACCGTGCCGTAGGAGGCGCCGACCCCCCCGGGCGGAGCCGTCGTGGTGGTCGTCGGCGGGGCGGTGGTGGTGACCGGCGGCAGGCTGGTGGTGGTTTGACCCCGGATGGCGGTCACCGGGGGCAACGTCTCGGGCGTCGTCGCCCCGTCGGCGGCCACCGGCCCGTCACCACCCAGCGAAGGGCTACAGGCAGCAACGGCGAGCAGGCACAGGACGAGCCATCGCGGTGGGGAGAGCCGCATGCCCGGTCACTGTAGGAGGCGCCGGCCGCAACCACGGGCACCCGACGGGCCGAACCTTGAGCGACTCACCCGGCATAGCGAGGTCACTCGCTCAAAGTTTGACCCAGGCTGCGGGTCGGGCTGCGCCGGATAGGGTGCGCCCATGGCCCAGGTGACTCCCACCGCAGCGGAGCGATCCGGCGCCGTCCGCAAAGGGGTGCGGTTGCTGGCCCGCACCGCCCTGCACTACCGCAGCGACTCGTCGCGGTCGATCGCCGGGGCCGCGGTGTGGATGGTGGCCATCGTGGTCAGCCCGTACCTCATCAAGTTGATCGTCGACGGCGCCATCCAGGGCGGCGACACCGGGCTGCTGGTGCCGCTGGTGGCAATCCTGGTGACCACCGGGGTGGTGCAGGCGGTGGGGATCGGGGTGCGCCGTTTCTACGGGTTCCGGCTGTCCTACCGGGCCGAGGCCGATCTGCGCAACCGGATGTTCATCCACCTGCAGCGGCTGGGCTTCCGCTTCCACGACGAGACGTCCACCGGTCAGTTGATGGCCCGCGCCTCGTCGGATCTCTCCCAGGTGCGGCTGATCTTCGCCATGCTCCCCATCACCCTGGCCAACATCGCCATGTTCCTCGCCGTCGCCGTGGTGCTCATCGTCATCGACCCGGTGCTGGGGGCGGTGTCGGCGGTGATCGTCCCGGTGCTGCTCGCCCTGTCGGGGTGGTACGCCCGCCGGGTGATCGGGCTGTCGTTCGAGGTACAGGAGCGCCTCGCCGACCTGTCCCAGGTGGTGCAGGAGACGGTCGCCGGCATCCAGGTAGTGAAGGCGTACGGCCAGGAGGCCGCGGAGCAGGCCCGGCTGGACGCCACCGCCGACCGCATCTACGACCGCACCCTGCAGCTGACCCGGCAGGCGGCGGCATTCAGCCCGCTGTTCGAGCTGATCCCCTCGCTGGGCACGGTGGCGGTGCTGTGGCTCGGCGGCTTCCGCGTCGTCGACGGGGCCATCACCATCGGCGATTTCGTGGCTTACACCCAGTACCTGATCATCCTGGTGCTCCCCATCCGCATCACGGGGTGGTTCTTCGCCACCCTGCCCCGGGCCGCGGCAGCGGCGACCAGGGTGGAGAGCCTGCTGGCCACCGAGGCCGCCCCGGCGGAGCCGGCCGATCCGCAACCGCTGCCCGACGGCCCCGGTGAGGTGGTGTTCGACGGGGTGTGCTTCGGCTACGGCGGGTACCCGGTGCTCGACGGGGTCGACCTGCGCATCCCCGGCGGCACCTCGGTGGCCCTGGTGGGATCGACCGGCTCGGGCAAGACCACCATGGCCCATCTCATCCCCCGGTTCCACGACGTCGACGCCGGTGCGGTACGGCTCGACGGGGTGGATGTTGGCGCCATCGCCCTCGACGAGCTGCGCGGCGAGGTGGCGGTGGTGTTCCAGGAGACCTTCCTGTTCTCCTCATCGGTCAGGGACAACATCGCCCTGGGCGCTCCCGACGCCACCGAAGAGCAGATCCGGGCGGCGGCCCGCCTGGCCAGGGCCCACGACTTCATCTGCCGGCTTCCCCACGGCTACGACACGGTGGTCGGTGAGCGGGGCCACAGCCTGTCCGGGGGCCAGCGGCAGCGGGTGGCGCTGGCCCGGGCGGTGCTGCGTGATCCGCGGGTGCTGATCCTCGACGACGCCACCTCGTCGGTTGATGCCGTGGTGGAGGCCGAGATCCAGCAGGCGCTGCGCCAGGTGACGGCGGGGCGGACCACGGTGATCGTCGCCCACCGCACCGCCACCCTGGCCCTGGTCGACCAGGTGGTGTTCCTCGAGGGGGGGCGCATCGCCGCCGTCGGTCCGCACCGCACGCTGCTCGCCACGGCTCCCCGCTACGCCGCCGTACTGGCCAGCGCCGGCGGCCCCGCACCGGAGGCAGTGCCGTTGTGAAGTACGTCTCGTCGGCAGGGGTGAACGTCGAGCAGCCGGGGAGGCTGCTGCGCCGGGCGGCGGGGATGTCTCGGCACATGCGGTGGCAGGCGGTGGGCGCCCTGGCGGTGACCGTGGTGGCCACCGTTGCCCGCCTGCTGGGCCCGCTGGCGGTGGCCGGGGGCATCGACGCCGGCATCGCCGCCGCCGACAAGGCGGCGATCACCCGGGCGGCGCTGGCCTTGTTGGGGCTGGTGGCGGTGCAGTACCTGGCGCAGCGATGGTCCCAGTTCGCCGTGGCCGCCGTGGGCGAGGGATTTCTGCTGATGCTGCGCTCCCGGCTGTTCGGGCACCTCACCCGCCTCGACATGGGTTTCTACGGGGACGCCAAGACCGGGGTGCTGGTGAGCCGGATGACCTCGGACATCGAGGCGATGACCGAGTTCGTCAACGAGGGGGCGGTGCTGGCCCTCACCAACCTGCTCACCGCGGTGGGGGTGGCGGTGGTGCTGGTGGTGATCGACCCGCCGCTGGCGCTGGGGTTGTCCGCCATCATCGCCCTGCTGATCGCGGTATCCGTTGTGTTCCAGCGCCAGGTGTCCAAAGCGTACGAGCAGGTGCGGGAACGCATCGGGCGGGTCCTGGCCGGTCTCCAGGAGGGCATCACCGGGGTCAGGGTGGTGCAGGCCTTCACCCAGGAGTCAGCCCAGGCATCCGACTTCGGGCGCATCAACGAGCGCCACTTCGAGGCCAACATGACCGCCGCCTGGGCGATCTCGTGGTACTTCCCGGTGGTGGCCCTTCTCCGGATAGTCGGGTTGGCGCTGGTGCTCGCCGTCGGTGGTCAACGGGTGATCGACGGCGGGCTCAGCTTCGGCGAGCTGGTGGCGCTGCTGCTGTACGTCAACTGGTTCTTCGAGCCGATCATCAACCTGGCGAACGTGTACAACCTGCTGCAGGCGGCGCTGGCGGCGCTGGCCAAGGTGTTCTCGCTGCTCGATGAGCGTCCCTCGGTGGTGGAGCGGCCGGCGGCGGTGCCCCTGGCGCAGCCCGTCGCCGGCGAGCTGCGCTTGGATGGGGTCACCTTCGGCTACGGCGAGGAACCGGTGCTGGAGGACATCTCACTGCACGTCCCCTCGGGGCAGCGCCTCGCCATCGTGGGGGAGACAGGCGCCGGCAAGTCGACCGTCGCCAAGCTGCTGATGCGGTTCTACGACCCCGACCGGGGGCGGGTGACCATCGACGGCAAGGACCTGCGCGATCTCACCTTCGCCAGCAGGGCTGGGGCCATCGCCCTCATCCCCCAGGACGGCTTCCTGTTCAACGGCAACCTGGGCGACAACCTGCGCTACGGCCGGCCGGAGGCGAGCGATCGGGAGGTGGAGGACGTGTGCCGGGCGATGGGCATCGCCGACTGGATAGGGACACTGCCCGCCGGGCTCGACACCGAGGTCCAAGAGCGGGGGAGCAGGTTCTCGGCGGGGGAGCGCCAGCTGGTGGCTCTGGGGCGGGCCTTCCTCGCCGACCCGGGAGTGGTGGTGCTCGACGAGGCCACCTCCAACCTGGACCCGGAGACCGAAGCCCGGGTGGAGGGGGCGCTGCGAGTGCTGCTCGCCGGTCGTACCGCGGTGGTCATCGCCCACCGGCTCCGCTCGGCACAGCGGTCCGACCGGGTGGTGATGATCGACGATGGCCGGATCGTCGCCGACGGCACTCACGACGAACTGGCGGCCAACCACCCCGGCTATCGCCGGCTGGTGGAGGTGTGGGAACGGGGCCGGGCGTAACCGGCCCGGCGGCGGCCGACCCTGGGCGGAGCGGGGGCGGCGAGCCAGGGCGGGAGCAACGGCTGCGCATAGCGCAGCTCCTGCGGTTGGGGCTGGGCCCCCAACCGCACCGCGATGAGGCGATGCTCCTATGGATGTCAAGTCATGGGGTGGTGGGTGGGGTTGAGGTCGGTTTGGATGGCGGCGTAGACCTGTCGAGCGATGTAGCGCTTGAGGCAGCGGATGATGTCCCTTTTGGATTTGCCTTCCTTGGTGCGGCGTTCGAGGTACCGGCGGGTGGCTGGGTCCCAGCGGAGCCGGCAGATGACGATCCGGTGGAGGGCGGCGTTGGCGGCTCGGTCGCCGCCACGGTTGAGCCGGTATGCGGTGGTTTTCCCTGAGCTGGCGGGGATGGGAGCGACACCACACAGGTGAGCGAACGCCGCTTGGTTGTGGATCCGGTTTGGGTTGTCGCCAGCGGTGACGAGGAGCTGACCGGCAACGTCGATACCGACGCCTTGAAGGCTGAGCAGTGTCGGTGCTAGTGGGGTGAGGAGCGTTCCCAGGTCGTGGTCGAGTGCGGCGATCTCGGTGTCGAGCTGTTGGAACCGCCGCGCGATCGACACCAGGGATCGTTTGGTGGCTGCTGCAGGATCGGTGAGGCGTCCCGGTCGCTGGGGCCGTTTGGCGTACCGTGCCGGCGTTGCCGCCTCTGCCCTGGTGGCCCGC
>JACDBE010000107.1 GCA_013695075.1 Acidimicrobiia bacterium | reverse complement strand
GTGGGGGGCATTGCGGCCCATGACGGCCCGGTTCCGGTGCGCACCCTGGCCTACGCCGCCCGGCTGGTCCGTCAGGCCGGGCAGTTCGGAGACTACGGCATCATCATCGGTCGGCCTCGGGTGGACTACCCGGCACTGGTCGACCGGGTCGCCGCCGTGGTCGAGGAGTACGACGCTCTGGCCGGCCGGGTCGACTACCTGCGCCGGCACGGGGTCGATGTCTTCGAGGAGGCCGGCACGGCGGGGTTCACCGATGCCCACACCATCGCCTGCGCCGCTGGCGGGGTGTTCTCCGGCGAGCGGGTCATCCTGTGCGCCGGAGGTCGCCCCAAGCGGCTGCCCATCCCGGGGATAGAGCTGACGTCGACCCACACCGATGCCTGGGCCCTGGCCGAGCTGCCCTCCTCGATGGTGGTGGTCGGCTCGGGTGCCACCGGTGCCCAGGTGGCGTCGATCTTCAACGCCCTCGGTACCCAGGTGACCATGTTGGAGGTCGGCCCCCGCATCGTCCCCACCGAGGACGAAGAGGTCTCGGTGGCGGTGCGGCAGGCCTTCGAGGAGAACGGGATGCGGGTTGTGGAGGGGATCGAGGGGATCACCGGGTTCACCCGGGCCGGTTCCGGAGTGGCGGTCGCCTTCCGCCACCGTGGTGCCGACCGGGAGATCATCGTCGACGTGGCGGTGATGGCGGTGGGGTGGGACGCCGCCGCCGACGAGCTGCGGCTCGACGTCGCCGGGGTCGCCGTCGACCGGCGGGGCTTCGTCGCCGTTGACGAGTACCTGCGCACCTCCGCCGAGCATGTCTTCGCCGCCGGCGACATCACCGGGCGGTGGATGCTGGTCCCCACCGCCTATCGGGCCGGCTATTACGCCGCATCGAACGCCGTAGACGGCCCCCGCCATCCCATGGCCAATGAGCTGATCCCGTTCGGCAGCTTCACCGACCCCGAGTACGCCCAGATCGGGCTCACCGAGAGCGCCGCCCGCACCGATCACGACGTCGTGGTGTCCCGCATCGACTTTCGCGACTTCTCCCGCAGCATCATCGACGGGCACAAGGGCGGGTTCTGCAAGTTGATCGCCGACCGGACGACCCGCCACATCCTGGGCTGTCACGTGGTAGGGGAGCGGGCCGTCGACATCGTCCAGGTGGTCACCGCCGGGATGGCGGCAGGGGTCACCGTCGACCGGCTCGCCGATCTTCCCCTGTCGTTCCCCACCTACGGGGCGGTGGTGGGTTGGGCTGCCTACGACATCGTCAAGCAGCTGGGCCTGGACCGCGACCGCCCCTACTGGATGGCCGGCCAGATCAGCCCCGGCCAGCTACGAACCTGAACGACCAGTGCGGTCAGGTGAGACTGGGCGCGCTTCAAGGCCTCACTGAGACCAGCGGTTAAACGACCTCGAAGCCGAGGCTGGCCGCAGCCTCTCGCTGGCGGTGGTCGAAGGTGAGGAACCGCACGGGTCGGGGCAGTCGCTCGGCGGCGGCAAGGTGGATGGCATCGAGAGTTCTCACGCCGGCCGAACAGCCGATCTGAGCGGCCCTCTCCAGGCAAAGCTCGTCAACCGGGACGAGAACGAATCGAGCCAGGTCGCGGTCGAGATCGCTCATCACCCCAGTCACCGTCTCGTCGTCTCCGAAGAGCCGGCAGAAGGCGATCTGTGCCTCGGTTCGAACGATGTGCGACGCCGACCAGGTGGTCTCGGTCTCCATGAGGCGAACGGTCATGTCGCGACCAGGCTCGTCGACGTAACGCTTGATCAGGGCGGATGTGTCGATAGCCAGCACTCAGCGTGACCGCAGCTCGTTGAGCACCTGGGCGCTGGTGACACCCGGCTTCGTCGGTACGGGGCGGGGGGCTGGCAGATAGCCCATCATCCTCGGAAGACGGATCAAGCCGGCCTCGGCCAGTTGCTCGATCGTCTCTACATCGCCTCCTCCGATGGGACCGATTTCGGCAACGGGAATGCCATTGCTAGTGATGACGATCCGCTCCCCGGCCCGGGCCCGGCGGATGACAGCGCTGACCTGATTCCGGAGTTCTCTGATCCCCACTCGTTCCATACGCTACTGTAGCACATGTAGCCACAGACTGGAGGCCACGCCGGACTCGCCCGGCTTCGACAATCAGGCCTTGTCAACCGCCGACGCCAGCGGCCGTCTCGACTTCATCATCGGGGTTGAACACGGCGAATTCGTTGGTCTCCGGCAGGCATTCTTGAGGAACATCCATATCGAGGTTCCCCGGCTGGTAGTAGCCACCGCTCCCGCTCACCCCTTCACCAACGGCGACTTCTTGGTCCGAAGGCAGGGATATGACGAACGGGTCGTCAGATGCGATCGAGGTGCCGGCGGGCCAGACCACGGGGAACCAGACCTCATTTCCCGCCTCGAGCACGACACAGGAGCCGCGTAGCGCGAGCGTCCCCTCGATTCCTGCGTCGGTCCCTCCCCGCGGGAGCAGGGACGACCCGTGCACGTAGATGGTGTAATCACCTGACTCAACCGAATGCGTGCCACCGCCGCAGCTCGTCAGCACCATCGACATGGCGAGCGGTCCGAGCATCATCGGTGTCAGTCGACGCATCGTCGGTACGCGTTCCGGTCAGGACTCGGTGACCGTCACCGATTGGATGACACAGTCGTCGACCGGCTGTTCGCCGCGGCGGGGGGCGGCGGCGATGGCATCGGCGGCATCCATCCCTGCGGTGACCTCGCCGAAGATGGTGTAGGCGTGGGGGAGACCGACGTCGTCGAGGCAGATGAAGAACTGTGACCCGTTGGTGTTGGGTCCGGCGTTGGCCATCGCCAGAGTGCCCCGCGAGTAGGTGCCGGGACCGTCGAGCTCGTCGCGGAACTTGTAGCCGGGCCCGCCCCGGCCGGTGCCGGTGGGATCGCCCCCCTGGATCACGAAACCCGGCACCACCCGGTGGAAGATGACCCCGTCGTAGAAGCCGTCCCGAGCAAGCGTGACGAAGTTGTTCACCGCGTTCGGCGAGCGCTCCGCATCCAGGGTGACGGTGATGTCGCCATGGTTGGTCCGCAGAGTCGCCTGGTAGGTCTTGGCGAGGTCAAGCATGAAGTCCGGGGGTTGCGAGTACGAGCGCATGGAGCTCCTGGGGACGGGGCGACGAGGGTACCGGGGTTCCTGGCACTCAGTTTCCCTCCCTTTGGGAGGGCTGCCGAGCGCTAGCGAGGCGGGGAGGGATGCCTCAGGGCGGGGAGGGGTGGGATTGCTCGTCGCTCGGCAGCGGCCCCTCGGATTCCTGGCGCTCAGAACCGGCGCCGGCGCCTGGTGGAGCGGAAGGGTGCCAGC
>JACDBE010000103.1 GCA_013695075.1 Acidimicrobiia bacterium | reverse complement strand
GTCTCGAAGCTGCGACGGTCGGCGCCTTCGCCGCACTGGACCTCGTGCTCTTCTGGTTCTTCTTCGTTGTCGAGCTCGTGCCCAGCTGGTTCCTCATCACCCGGTGGGGCACCGGACCGCAGCGGCGACGGGCCGCGCTGGAGTACGTCAGCTTCATGGGTGTCGGATCGGCGTGCATGCTCGCCGGGATCATCCTGCTGGGGCGCAACGTCGCCGCCACCACGGGCGAGGGGTACAGCTTCGAGCTGGCGCGCCTGCTCGAGGTGGGCGTACCTCCCGACCAGCAGACGCTGATCTTCTTCCTGCTGTTCCTCGGGTTTGCGGTGAAGGCACCGATCTTCCCTTTCCACACGTGGCTGCCCAAGGTGCTGGAGCACGGGCCGGTCGTGGGGCTCAGTGTGTTCCTCGTCGGGGTGAAGCTGGGCACCTACGGGCTGGTCCGCTTCGTCATCCCGCTACTGCCCGCCGCCGCCAGCGACTGGTTCTGGCTCATGGCCGTACTCGGGGCCACTGGCATCGTCTACGGCGCGCTGCTCGCGCTCGGGCAGACGAACCTGCGTCGCCTCCTGGCCTTCGCCAGCTTGTCACATATGGGCGTGGTCATGCTGGGCCTGTTCTCGCTCAATCTCGACGGGTTCGAGGGCGGCCTGCTGCAGATGGTCAACCTCGGGATCGTCGGCGCCGGGCTGTTCTTCGTCGCCGGGTTCCTGTTCACCCGGGTCGGCCCGCCCGAGGTAGGTGAACTGGGCGGGGTGGTCCACCACGCGCCGTTGTTGACCGGCACGTTCTTGATCATCGCCCTCGCCGGCATCGGACTGCCAGGTACCAACGGGTTCAACGGCGAGCACCTGGTCATGCTCGGCGCCTACGAGCAGCACTGGGCGATGGCGATCGCCGCCGGCGTCGGTGTCTTCCTTACCGCCGCCTACTCGCTGTCGTACTTCCAGCGGGGGTTCATGGGCGCGGCGCGTCCCGCTGTGGTCGAGCGCGTCTACGACCTCACCGGCGGCGAGCGCGGCATAGTGCTCACCCTCGCCGCCCTCATCTTCTGGATCGGTCTCGGCACCGGCCCCTTCATCCAGACGATGCGCCCTTCGTTGATGGCTGTCGAGCAGCTGGTCGAGGACGCAGCAGGTTCCGCCATGACCATGGGTCGACCGGAGGTGACGGGCAAATGAACGAGATCACCGCCGCCGAGCAGGCCGGCTTCCCGATCCTGTCGACGCTCGTGTTCCTGCCGGTCGTCACCATGGTTGCGCTCGGCTTCGTCCGCAAGGAACGCGCCCTGCGCCGCGTGGCGCTGGCGGGTGCGGTCGCCGTGCTCGGCCTGTCGCTGCTCCTCACGGCAGGCTTCCAACGGGGCACGACCGACTTCCAGTTCGTCGAGCAGCTTCCGTGGATCGAGTCGATCGGGTTGAGCTATCACCTCGCCGTCGACGGCGTGAGCGTCCTGTTCGTGCCGCTGACCGCCCTGCTGGTCGTCGTCGTCATGCTCTCGTCGTGGACAGCGGTGCGGTACCAGCCCAAGGCGTACCTCATGGCGGTGCTGGCCTTCGAGACCGCCGCCATTGGCGTGTTCGTCGCCGTGGACCTGATCCTGTTCTTCGTGTTTTGGGAGCTCATGCTGATCCCCACCTATGTGCTCATCAAGGTCTGGGGCGACGGGCCGCAACGCGGCCGGGCGGCGATGCGCTACGTGCTGTCGATGCTGTTGGGATCCGCCGCGCTGCTGGCCGGCTTCATCATGCTCGGTGTGAGCTACCGCTCGGCACCCGGATCCGGGGGCGCGCTGTCGTTCGATCTTCTGGTGCTCATGGACTCGCCGGTGCCGCTCGGCACCCAGACGGCGGTGTTCTTCCTGCTCGCCTTCGCCTTCGCGCTGAAGGCCCCGATGTTCCCCTTCCATGCCTGGATGCCCACGACTCTGCTGGAAGGCCCCATCGGCATGGCGGTGTTCCTCGGCGGGCTCAAGATGGGCGTGTTCGGGTTCGTGCGCTTCGTTCTGCCGCTGGTGCCCGAAGCGTTCGCAGCATGGAGCTGGCTGGTCGCCGCCCTCGGCGTGACAGCCGTGCTCTACGGCGCGCTCATCGCGCTCGTCCAGTCCAACCTGCGGCGCCTGGTCGGCTTCGCCAGTGTCAGCCATGTTGGCTTGGCCATGCTCGGGCTGTCCAGCCTCAACGCCTCCGGATTGCAGGGCGCGCTGTTCTTGCTCGTGAGCCTCGGCCTGGTCTCGACGGCGATGCTGCTGGTGGCGGGCTTCGTCCACCAGCGCGTCGGGAGCACCGACCTCGCCGCCCTGGGCGGTCTGGCCCAGCGCACCCCGGCGCTGGCGACATTCGCCCTGATCGCCTGCCTCGGTGCGGTCACGCTGCCCGGCACCAGCGGCTTCCCCGGCGAGTTCCTCATCCTGCTCGGCGCCTTCCGCGCCCACGGCTGGCCCGTGGCCATCGCGGTCACGACCGTGATCCTCGCCGCCGCCTACGTGCTCGTGTTCTTCGAGCGCGCCTTCCACGGGCGTATCCGCAGCACGATCGTGGACGCCACCGCCGACCTGAGACCGCGCGAGACCGTCACCGCTGGCATCCTCGGGGTCGCCATCGTGGCGTTCGGCTTCTTCCCGACAGCATTGCTCGACTACTCCAGCGCGTCAGTCGATGACCTCGTCGGCCGGCTCAACCCACCGACCGCCGTCGCCGCCGACGACTAGAGGGATTGCGACATGGACGTCACCGGTCTCACCCCGCTGCTGGCGCTGCTGGTGCCGCTCCTCGGCGCGGCCGGGGTCGTTCTGCTGCGCCATCGCACGCCTGCCCGCGAGCTGTGCGGGGTCGTCGCCGGCATCATCCAGCTCGGGTTGGTGGCGACCATGGTGCCCGCGGTGGGCGACGGCGGCACCGTCTCCTTCACGCTGTCGACGTTCTTGCCGGAGGCACCGATTGCGTTGCGCGCCGATGCCCTCGGCGTCGTGCTTGCCGGCACCGCAGCCGCTTTGTGGGTGCTCACGACGTTCTACGCCATGGGGTATCTCGGGACTGCTCCCGACCCGGCGCTGACCCGCTTCCACGCCTGCTTCTCTCTGACGATGGCAGCCACGATCGGCGTTGCGTTCTCCGCCAACCTCCTCACGATGTATCTGTTCTATGAGGCCTTGACGGTCATCACGTATCCCCTGGTGACTCACACCGGAACTCCCGAGGCCGCACGGGGGGGCCGACGCTACCTGGCCTACCAACTCGGCTGCGGCATCGCCTTCCTGCTGCCCGCCATCGTGCTGACCTACATCGAGGCCGGCACCTTCGACTTCGTCCGGGGCGGGATTCTTGACGCCAACGCCGGCAGCGCGCTGCTCGTGATCGTCTACGTGCTCTACCTGCTGGGCATCGCCAAGGCGGCGCTGATGCCGGTGCACTCCTGGCTGCCGGCGGCGATGGTGGCGCCGGTGCCGGTGAGTGCCTTGCTGCATGCGGTCGCCGTCGTGAATGTCGGGGTGTTCTGCGTGCTGCGCGTCGTGCTCGACGTGTTCGGTACCGACCTCGTCGCCGAGCTCGGCTTGGGTTTCCTCACGCTGGTGGTGGCGTCGGTCACCATCGTGGTGGCGTCCTGGTACGCGCTGCGCCTGGACAACCTCAAGGGCATCTTGGCCTACTCGACCATTGGACAGCTCTCCTACATGATCCTGGGGATGGCGCTGCTGTCGCCGGGAGGCCGCACCGGCGCGGTCCTGCACCTGGTCGGGCATTCGTTCAGCAAGATCACGCTGTTCTTCGCCGTGGGGTCGGTGTACCTGGCCTCCCACCGGACCCTCGCCAGCGAGCTACGCGGCATCGGTAGGCAGCTGCCCTGGACGATGGGCGCACTCGCCGTCGGCGCGCTCTCGATCATTGGCCTGCCACCGACCGTCGGCTTCATCGCCAAGTACTTCCTGTTCGTAGGTGCCGTCGAGGCCGGGCAGTGGGCGGTGTTGGTCGTCCTGGCGGTCTCGACGCTGCTGTCGGCCGGCTACTACCTGCGGGTCCTGCGTTCCGCGCTGTTCGACACGCCGCTGGCCGTGACCGCAGGCGGCTCGGGCGACACCACCGGGCTTCTGCGCTCCCCGATCGTCACGGAGCCCGGCGCTCTCGTGGTGGGCCCCATGCTGATTACCGCCACCGTCACCTTGCTGCTCGGCGTGGCGCCTGGTTTGCTGCTTGACCTGATCAGGGTCTCGAGCGGATGAGCTCGACCCGGCCGGCCACCACCGCCCACATCCGGCCGTTCGAGCCGCGTGACCTCGACGCGGCCGTGGCGGTGTGGGCCGAAGCCACCGCGGACCGCCAACCCGCCGTCTTCCCCCTCGCCGACGTGGTCAGCGCGTTGGGCGCCGAGCACATGGCGTTGGTGGCCGAGCGCGAAGGGACGCTGACCGGGGCGGCCGTCGCCCACCTGCAACAGGATCACGCGTGGATCCTCCGGATCGGTGTGCGGTCGGGCGCCCGCGGCGAGGGCGTGGGCGGGGCGCTGCTCGACGCCCTGGTCGACGGGCTGGCGGCGCGCGGTGTCCGGCGGGTCTCGGTGCTGCTGCCTGACGGCGAGGCCGGGGCTGAGGCGCTCGGTGCGCACCAGTTCACGCGCCGCGGCGGCGTCAGCTACCACCATCGTGAGCTCAGCAGTGGCGGGAGCGGCGACGTCCTGGAGCGTCTCGGCGGGATGTACGTCACGCCTGGCCTGTTCGAGACGCTGGCCGGCATGGAGCGGGAGAAGGACCTGATCGAGCGCCGCGTCATCCTCCCGCTGGCGCGCGCCGAGCAGGCGGACCGCCACGGGGTACGCCCGCCGCGCGCCATCATCCTGTTCGGCCCACCCGGGACCGGCAAGACGACCTTCGCCAAGGGCGTCGCCTCGCGGCTGCGGTGGCCGTTCGTGGAGCTGTTCCCGAGCCACCTGGCGGTCGGTGGCGGACAGGCCGCGGCGCTGCGGGAGTTCTTCGCCAGCATCGTCGAGATCAACGAGGTGGTGCTGTTCATCGACGAGGTCGAGGAGATCGCCGCCATCCGCGACGGCCGGCCGGTGACCCATGCGGTCACCAACGAGCTGCTCAAGCTGATCCCGGCCTTCAGGGAGCGGCCGCGCCACCTGCTGGTCTGCGCCACGAACGCCATCCACAGCCTCGACGCGGCGTTCATCCGCCCCGGGCGTTTCGACTATGTACTGCCGGTCGGGCCGCCTGACGAAGCGGCGCGTGCGGCGATCTGGCGCGGCTACGTGGCCCAGATCACCGACGACGACGTCGACATCGACCGTCTCGTGGATGCCACGGAACTGTTCACCCCCGCCGACATCGACTTCGCGGCGCGCAAGGCAGCGCAAGCGGCGTTCGAGCGCGAGGTGTTCGGTGACGGCTCCACCGAATGCAGCCTTATCCCGGGCTCGACGCGCGCCGCCGTCGACGACTTCCTCCGCGCCATCGCCGACACCCGGCCGACGCTGACCCGAGCCATCGTGCACGAGTTCGAGACCGACATCGACGCCTACGCCCGGATGTAGCGTCCGCCGCCGGGTCTTCGTTCGGGCCAGCCCTCAGTCTCAGTCCTCCAAGCGGAACACCCAGAGCCCGGAGTTGATGTCCGAGGCGAGGGCGTAGTCGTCCTCCAGCGACACCCCAAACGAGGGGGAGCTCCTCGCCGGGGAAGAACAGGCCACGAGGGTCTGCGGCCGGGGTGGGGACGAACTGGGCCTGCTGCACCGGGTTGCGCACATCGGTGATGTCGAGGATCACCACGCCCTCGGAGTAGTACGACAGGTACAGGTCGTTGCCGTCGATCTTGGGATCGTGCACGGTGAAGTAACCGATACCAGGCGGCAGCAAACGGGTGGACGGCATCTCGAACGTCCCCAGCGGGACCGGGTTGGCCGGGTCGGCGATGTCGTAGAAGCGGGTGTAGCCCCATGCCTCCTCGAACCCACCTCCCTCGAACGGGAAGAAGTCCTCGTCGGTCTGCACCAGCAGCCGATCGTTGCGGCCGGTCCAAGCCGAGTGAGCGTTGCCCTCCTCGTCGACGTCGAAGTCGGTACGCCCGATGAAGGTCGGGTTGCTTGGAGTAGACACGTCGAGGATGATCGTCCCCAGGTCCCAATACGACAGGTAGGCGGTGCCTGCGCCGTCGGCGATGACCGAGTGGGTGAAGTTCACCCGGAAGGCGCCCTCGTCGTCGACGTCGGCGGGATGGACGCCGAGCTCGGCCCAGGCGCCCCACTCCCCCACCTGACGGGGACGGTCCGGGCGGGTGACCTCCCAGATCTGGAAGTCGGGATCACCGGGGGTCACCCCGTCGGGGCTGGTGAACAGCTCGGACAGGATGATGGCGGTGTACACGTAGACCCGGTCGCCACGCACGTCGAGATACAGCTCATGCGAGCCGCCGGCGTTGACGTCGGTCTTGACCAGCGCCAACCGCTGCGGGTTGGCCGGGTCGGTGACGTCGTAGACGCCTGCTAAGGGTGGCCACCGACCACGTCCTCGAGTTGGGCTACTGGGACCGCAAGCGCATCCACAACCTCAAGTACTACACCTGGGTGGAGCAGCAGGGGAAGACCGCCGCCGAGCTCGACGCCCAATGGCACGACCCCGACTACTGGACGTCGATCCAGGCGCAGGTCGACCCCATCGACCGGCTCATCGATCGTTTCAATCAGATGGTGGCCAACGCCTGAGACCGGATTCTTAGGACCGAAACGCGTCCCAGGGGGTGCGTTTCGTGCCTAAGAATCGGTAGAGGTGGTGCGGATCGGTCGGTTTACCCGGAGTCTTCGATCAGGCGATGGGCCAGGTCCCGCACCGCCTCCTTCAGCTCCTCGGGCTCGAGCACTTCGAACCGACACTCCAGCCCCGCCAGGTAGCCGGCGATCCAGGTGACGTCGTCGGCTCCGATGCGGAGCACCGATTCCCGGCCCGCCCTTTTTAGCACCCCGATGGTGGGACCGATCCGCTCCACCGCCCGCTGGTACGCAAGGTGCAGCAGCACCCTGGCCTGGTATCGGTACACCTGCACCGCTATCCCCTCGCGCACCAGGGCGGCGGCGTCCGGAGGGTCGGTGTGGGTGAACCACATGCCGGTGCGTTTGGGATTGGTCACCCGATCGACCCGGAAGGTGCGCCATGCCTCCCGGTCCCGGTCCCGGGCCACCAGGTACCAGCGCCGGGAGGTGTGCACCAGCTGATAGGGCTCGACGTGGCGCTCGGTGACGTTGCCGTCCCGATCGACGTAATCGAATCGCAGCCGTTCCGGTCCGCGACATGCCTGGGCGACGGTCACCAGGACATCGGGGGCCACCGGCGACGACTCTCCGATG
>JACDBE010000099.1 GCA_013695075.1 Acidimicrobiia bacterium | reverse complement strand
CACGGGACGGGGCGTCTCATCGCCTGCCAGTCGTGCGGGGAGCGCACGGATCCCGAGACGCACTTCGAGGTGTTCCGTAGCACGGGCGAACCGCCGTTGTGCCGCTGCGGGGGCGTGCTCAAGTCGGCGACGATCAGCTTCGGTCAGAGCCTGGACCCCGTCGACCTGTCAAGCGCCCGGGCAGCCGCCGAACGCTCCGACCTGGTGCTGGCGCTGGGTTCGACCCTGGTGGTGTACCCGGCGGCGGAAATCCCTCTCCACGGCGCCATTACCGGGGCCGCGTACGCCATCGTCAACCGGGGCCACACCGACCACGACGGCCATCCCTTGGTCGTTCTGCGCATCGAGGGTGACGTCACCGAGGTGGTCCCCGCTGCCGTCGCCCGGGCCCTCGCCTGAGCGGAGTCGCCCCACCCACTGACGACTGCATCGGGCGCGTGCGCCGCCGGTTATCCCCGCCGTCGACTTGACCTTCATGGGCATATAACTCTGTCTATAATGGACATGTGATGACCGCATCGATCTCAGAGACCAAGGCCAAGCTGAGCGCCCTCCTGGACCGGGTGAGAGCAGGCGAGACGGTGACCATCACCGACCGCGGCGTGCCGGTTGCCCAGTTGACCCCGCTGGCCAGTTCGGGCGTCGACTGGGACGACCGCTTGGAGGGGCTGGCGCGCCAGGGCCTGGTACGGCTGCCCACCGAGAAGCTCGACGTGGAGTGGTTCCTGTCGAGGCCGCTGCCTGAATCGAAGGAGAGCGTTCTCGAAGCGCTGCTCGAAGAGCGCGGCGAGGGCGATCGGTGAGGTTCTGGGACAGCTCGGCGATCGTCCCCATGCTCGTCGCCGAACCTACGAGCGGCGCCATGCGTGCGCTGCTCGCCGACGATCTGACCCTGGCCGCCTGGTGGGCCACGCCGATCGAGTGCGCTTCGGCCATAGCCCGGCGAGAGCGCGTCGGCGCCGTCACCGCCCAAGCCGCAGCGACCAGCCTGGCTGCGCTCGATGCCCTGGAGCGCAGCTGGTCGGAGATACCACCCTCGACCACCCTGCGTCACCTGGCACGCAGGATCGTCCGCACTCATGAGCTACGCGCCGCCGACGCGTTCCAACTCGCCGCCGCCATCATCGCCGCCGCGGACGCCCCGACGACCCTGCCCTTCGTCACCCTCGACGAGCGCCTGGCGCTGGCCGCCGATCGAGAGGGATTCCCCGTCCTACCCGGTTGAGGCTGAACCCACACGGCGACGGTCATCCAGCCGCCAGCGGGCTGGCGGCCACCGTGGTCAGGTCCAGCGCCGACCCCCACCTCCAGGGCGGCGACTCGTCGAAGTAGTCATGAGCGGAGAATCGAGAATCTCGCAGATCGACGGGGGCCGGGAGGCGCGCAGACCGGGGTGACTGTGGCCGTATGCTCCGGCGGCGAGACAAGGAGCTGACGACGTGCGAACCGAACGCGACTCGATGGGAGAGGTCTTGGTGCCCGACGGGGCCTACTACGGGGCTTCGACCCAGCGGGCGGTGGACAACTTCCCGATATCGGGTATCCGCTTCCCCCGCCGGTTCATCTGGGCGCTGGGGCTGGTGAAGGGCTCGGCGGCCCGAGTCGCTGGTGCCGCCGCCCACCTCGATGGCGCCGGGGCCGAGGCCATCGCCGCCGCTGCCGACGAGGTGAGGAAGGGCGACCACGACGACCACTTCCCCCTCGACATCTTCCAGACCGGGTCGGGCACCTCCACCAACACCAACGCCAACGAGGTCATCGCCGCCAGGGCCACCGAGCTGCTCGGCGAAACCGAGGTGGCATCCCGCCGCATCCACCCCAATGACGACGTCAACTTCGGCCAGTCCTCCAACGATGTGATCCCCACCGCCACCCACCTGGCGGCGGTGGCCGGCATAAGGGAGCAGCTCCTCCCCGCCCTTGGTCGGCTCGGCGACGCCCTCACCGCCAAGGCCGACGAGCTGGCCACCGTGGTCAAGTCGGGTCGCACCCATCTCATGGACGCCACGCCTGTGACCGTGGGCCAGGAGTTCGCTGGCTACGCCGCCCAGGTGCGCAAGGGGAGCGAGCGGTTGTCGCGGGTCCTGCCCGAGCTGGAGGAGCTGGCGCTGGGCGGCACCGCGGTGGGGACCGGGCTCAACGCCCCTGACGGGTTCGCCGCTGCCGTCATCGCCGACATGGCGGCGATCACCGGCTACCCGTTGCGTGAGGCCGATGACCACTTCGAGGCCCAAGGCGCCAAGGACGCCGTGGTCAGCGCTTCGGGAGCTCTCAAGACCGTGGCCCAGTCGCTGTTCAAGATCGCCAACGACCTGCGGTGGATGGCCAGCGGGCCCCGCACCGGGATCGCCGAGATCCGCCTTCCCTCGCTGCAACCGGGTTCGTCGATCATGCCGGGCAAGGTCAACCCGGTGATGGCCGAAATGACGATGCAGGTGGCCGCCCAGGTCATCGGCAACGACACCGCAATCACCTGGGGCGGAGCCAACGGCAACTTCGAGCTGAACGTGATGATGCCGATGATGGCGCACAACCTGTTGCAGTCGATCGAGCTGCTGGCGGCCGCCGCCACCAACCTGGCCGACAAGTGTGTTGCCGGCATCGAGGCCGACGCCGAGCGATGCCGCGCACTGGCCGAAGCCAACATCATCGTGGTCACCGCCCTAAACCCTCACATCGGCTACGACCGGGGGGCCGAGGTGGCCAAGGAGGCGTTCGCCACCGGGCGCAATGTAGGTGACGTGGTGGTGGAGAAGGGATGGCTCAGCGTCGAACAGGTGGCCGAGCTACTCGACCTGGAGGCGATGACCCGGGGCGGCATCATCGGCTGAGGCCCTGCTCATGCTCAACCTTGAGCGAGTGACCCCGCTGGACGGGGTGAAATGCTCAAAGTTCGCTGGCGGCGGGCTCAGGCGCCGACCGCCGCCGCCGTCTCCCACTGGTCGATGGCGTCCTCCAAGGCAACCCATGCCAGGTCGGCACAGCGGATGCGCACCGGGAACTGGCGCACCCCCTGTAGCGCTTCGAGATCGCCGAGCACCGCCCCCGGTCGCTCCGGGTCCACCGGGTTGTCCCCCTCGACGATCGACATCATCCGCTTGAAACTCGACGCCAGGTCACGCACCTCATCGATGGTCAGCCCGACCACGGCGTCGGCCATCATCGACCCGGACGCCTGCGAGATCGAGCAACCCTGACCCTGGGTGGCGATGTCGGTGATTATCCCGCCACCCACCACCACGTCGACACCGAACTCGTCGCCGCATGACGGGTTCTGACCGTCGGCATGGATGGCGTCGTGGTTGAGCCTGCCCCGCCTGCGTGGGTTCCGATAGTGGTCGAGGATCACGTCGCGGTAGAGGTCGTCGATGGGCATGCGCAGACGAAAAGGATACCGGGCGCCGAAACATTCCCATCCGTGGGCTCTGCTTCTCGACGTGCGAGCCGGGTCACACGGCCCGCTCCATCTCGTCGACGAACTTGAGGGCCTCGCGCCGGACATGGTCGGCCAGCCTGGGATCGATGATGCTCTTGATGCGGGCGCCCTCGATGTCCCGGGCGGCCTTGGTCTTGAACTCGAGAATGGTCTGGGCGGCGCTCAGCACCGCACTGGTCTCTGGGTGCTGGGTGAGGGCCTTGATGACCGTTCCCGGTTCCGCCACGAGAGCGGCGACGGCGCCGCCCACTCCTCCTTTCCTCAGCTTCTGAAAGACAACCGCGGCGCTGTTCGCCTCCTCGATCAGCTCGACCTCGTCGGGATCGAGAAGGTGGGCGACGAACCGGGCATGCTCCTCCATGATGTTGTCCCAGAAGGCCGCGACCTCCTTGCGCTCGAACTCCGGTTCACCGGCGGCCAACTGTCCCAGCCGCTGCGCCCACCGCTCCGCCTCGCGACGGGTGTGATCGAAGAACAGCGGCCACACCAGGCTGCGCAAGGTCCCGTCGCGTTGGGCGTCACCGAGGATTGCCTTGTACTCGATGAATGGCTTCATCTGCTCGACAACCTCACCGGTGAACCGCTTCAGATCGTTCCGCTCCGGAGGCGGCGAGGCCGCGATCCTGGTGTGGAGATCGGTGAACGTCCGGGCGAAGGCGAGCGCCTCCTCCCGCTCCTTGCTGGCCACCTCCGGCGGCATCAGCAGGGCGAAGAACAGACCGTGCTCGGCCATGATGTCGGTGGCGAACCGGGCGTCGGCCCAGGCGTGCCGGGCAGGATCCGAGTCTTCGCGGCTGGGCAGGATCACCGGCTTCTCGAACGGCTGCTCCACGTCGCCGCCGGGCTCGCGGGTGTGGACCACCATCTCGGGGGTCATCGTCATGTCGCGCTCCTCTCGTCGGATCCCGGCGGGCGCCGCCGCGTCACCCCCCCGGCGACGACGGGATCGGTTGTCCCCGTCACCTACTGATGCTGGTGCTCCTCCTCGGACTTGGCCACCGCCACCGTGGCAGCCAAGTTCTGCACCGCCTCGTCCAGGGTGTACGAGTCGATGGCGGCGCTCTTCTCCAGGTCCTCGATGGTCAGGTATTCGGACTTGCCATGGTCCTCATGGGGCAGCTTGCAACCACAGGTGAGGCACATCACGTTCTCCTCTCGAGCACACACCCCAGCGGCGTGTCGGGACTTTTTCGGGACACTCCATTCCCCCTATGCGTACGCAGCACCGGCCCCGGCCGGTTCGCGGCGCAGTTCGGAGTGCGCGTCGGGGTGCCGTGGGATCGCGCGCCACTTGCCTGGAGCTTCTGAATGCAGAGAGGGTGATGTCAGCTACCGCCCAGCACTAGGTTCGCGGGACAGAGCCCGGGTGCCCGCTGTGCGACCGGTTTGCTTCCTTCCGCCACCTAGCCAGCACGCCCGAGGG
>JACDBE010000092.1 GCA_013695075.1 Acidimicrobiia bacterium | reverse complement strand
CCACCGCCGCCACCGACACGCACCGGCGATACCTGCGGGAGGTCGGATTCACCCCTGAAGCCGGGGACTGCCGGGAGCTGGCGTTAGGGGCGTAGGCGGCCCGGACGTGAAACCTTGAGCGAGTTACCCCGCTATCGGGGTGAGACGCTCCAAGCTCGCCAATCTCAGCGGGTAGCGTGTGCCGACGTCACCGGCCACGTCCCCATCCGCGCTCCGGTCACGCCGCCGCCTGGGGCTGGCGATGTTCTCCGTCGCCTTCGGCACCAACGTCTCCACCCCGCTGCTGCTGGCATACCAGACCAGCCTCGACCTCAGTACATGGACGGTGACGGCGCTGTTCGCCGTGTACCCCATCGGGCTGCTCCCCGCCCTGCTGTGGTCGGGACCGGCGTCGGACGCCCTAGGGCGACGCCGGCTGACGCTGCCGTCGCTGCTGGCCTCGGGGACGGCGTCGCTGCTGTTCATCCCCGGGGCGTCTTCGTTGCCGATGTTATTTGCGGGGCGGCTGCTGCTGGGCGCGGTGTCTGGGGTGGCGTTCGTGGTTCTGTCTGCCTGGATGCAGGAGATCACCGAACCCTCCAGGCGGGAGTGGACGGCTCGGGTCACCGGGATGATCCTGTACTCCGGGTTCGGGCTGGGACCGCTCACCGGCGGGATCCTCGGGCAGTGGGGGCCGGCCCCGCTGGCGGTGCCCTACCTGGTCCACGTGGCCATCGTGGCCGTGGCCATCGTCGCCGTGCGGCCGGTGCCGGAGACGGTGACCGCCGTCCCCACCGGTCCCATCCGTCCCGACCTCGGACTGTCGCCGCAAACCCGGGGCACGTTCTGGCGCATCGTGGCGCCGACGGCGCTGGGGGTGTTCGGCTTCGCCTCACTGGCCTTCAGCCTGCTCCCGGTCCTGCTGCGCCCGGTGATGGCGGAGGTGGCGGTGTTCGTTACCGGGGTGGTGGCGGCGGTGACGGCGGCGGCCATCTTCGCCACCCAAACGCTCTCGGTTCGCCTCGGCGCCCTGCGCGCTGCCCCGGTGGCCCTCGGGTCGGGAACGGTGGGGTGTGCCGTGGGGGCAGTGGCGTTCGCCACCGGCTGGTGGCCGCTGCTGTTCCCGGCGGCGGTAGCGCTAGGCGGTGGCTCCGGGCTGGCGGTGACCTCGGGGCTGCGGTTCGTCGACGTGCTCGCCGAGCCCAGCCGCCGCGGCGCCATGACCGGTGCCTTCTACGGTGTCGCCTATGCCGGTATGACGATGCCGGTAGTGGTGGCCAGCGTTGCCGGCCCGGGCGGGTTCGGGTTGGTGCTCACCGTGCTCACCGCGGTGGCGGGGATCGGGACCGTGCTGCTGGGCAGGGCGGTGACCACCAGCGAGATCCTCAGCCCCTGAACGAGGTCCCGTCGGCGGCCACCTGGCGGAGGATGTCGGCGGGGGTGTAGCGCTCGCCGTGGGTGTCGGCCAGGGCGTCGAGGCGGTCAACCACCTGGGCGGGGCCGATGCGGTCGATGGTGACGAACGGCCCACCCCGGAACGGCGGGTACCCCAGCCCGAAGACGGCACCGATGTCGCCGTCAGCGGGGCGGCGCAGGATCCCCTCCTCCAGGCACCGTGCTGCCTCGTTGAGCAGGTGCAGGTACAGGCGCTCCTGGATGCGGTCGGTTCCTGGCGACGGGCCGGGGGTGATGCCGAGCAGGTCGTACACCGACGGGTCGACGCCCTTCCGCTCGCCGTCCTCGTAGCGGTAGAACCCCCGCCCGTTCTTGCGGCCCTTGCGGTCGTCGCCGACCAGCCGGGCGAATCCGTCGCTGGCCGCCATCCGCGACCCGTACGCCTTCTCCATGATCCGGCCGATCTTGGCTCCGACATCGAGACCCACCTCGTCGGCCAGGGTCACCGGGCCTACCGGAAACCCCCAACGGGTCATCGCCTGGTCGATGTCCTCGATGCGGGCCCCCTCGGTGAGCAGGTGACCCACCTCGTTCATGTACGGGCCCAGGATGCGGGTGGTGTAGAAGCCGGTTCCGTCGTTGACCACGATCACCGTCTTGCCCTGGCGGCGCCCCAGGTCGACACAGGTGGCGGTCACCTCGTCGGCGGTGGTCGGAGTTACGACCACCTCGAGAAGCGGCATCTTCTCCACCGGCGAGAAGTAGTGCATCCCGATGACGTTGTGGGGGCGGGCGGCCCCTTCGGCGATGGCTCCGATGGGGATCGACGAGGTGTTGGAGGCGAACACGGTGTCCTCACCGGTCACCGCCTCCACCTCGGCCAGCACCGACCGCTTCAGCGCCAGGTCCTCGAACACCGCCTCGAGGACGACGTCGGCGTCCTCGAACCCGATCCAATCGACGCTGCCGGTGACCAACTGCATCGCCTTGACCGCCTCCCTGGAGGAGAGCCGCCGCCTGGAGACACGCTCGTCGAGCCCGCGGCGCACATGCGCCAGCGCCCGGCCGACGGCGGCGGCATCCACCTCCCTGACCCTGGTACGCACCCCGGCGTGAAGGGTGTTGACGGAAGCGATACCGCCGCCCATCAACCCGCCGCCGACGACACCGACCTTGGTGACGGGGCGACCGCTGACCTGGGTGGCGGTGCCGGTGTCGTGCTTGAGGGCCTGACTGTCGAGGAACACCCCGATGAGGGCCTTGGCCTCGGGTGAAACCACCAAAGCGGCGAACTCGGCCAATTCCGCGGCGTAGCCGGCCTCGGGGCCCTGCTCCACCCCGGTCTTCACCGCCCGCAGGATGGCCGGTGGCGCTGGGTAGTTGCCGCCGGTGGCCGCCAGCATCCGCTCCTCGGCCTTGGAGAACAGCAGGCGGCGACCGATCGGGTTCTCCTCCAGCGCCAGCTCCTGGAGGTGCTTGGGCGACAGCCAGCCGGTGATACGTCCGAAGGTGGACCCGCTGGCGTCCCCGGCGGTGGTGGGCCGGCCGATCGCCTCTCGTGCCCTGGCGACGGCCACATCGACCAGCACCTCCTTGGGACAGATCTCGTCGACCAGACCCATCTTCAGGGCGGTGCGTGGCCGCACCGATCGCCCGGTCAGTATCAGGTCGAGACCGGCGGCGATCCCCACCAGGCGGGGCAACCGTTGGGTGCCCCCGCCGCCGGGCATCAACCCGATCTGCACCTCGGGCTGGCCCAGCTGGGTGCGTCCCTCGTCATTGGAGGCCACCCGCATGCCGCACGCCATGGCCAGCTCCAGCCCACCGCCGAGGCAGGCGCCGTGGATGGCGGCCACCACGGGCTTGCCCATCACGGTGTGGAGCCGCTCGATGCGGGAGAGCAGCCGCTGTCCCGACCCAATGGCCTCGGTCACCCGGGCCGGTTCGTCGAAGGACCGCAGCCAGCGGATGTCGGCACCGGCGAGGAAGTTGTCCGTCTTGGCGGAACCGATGACCAGCGCCTTGATCGACGGGTCGCGCTCCACCTCACCCACGACGGCGGCGATGTCCCCGGCCACCTCGGGGTTGAGCGTGTTGAGCTGCTCACCTGCCCGGTCGAGGAGGAGGAGAGCTACTCCGTCGTCGACGGTGAAGCCGGCGTGGCTCAGCTCGAGATCGGTACCCGCCACTCCCCTCAGCGCTCCAGCACCAGGGCGGCACCGAGCCCACCGGCAGCGCACTGGGTGACCAGCGCCCGGCCCGAACCCCGCCGTGCCAGCTCGGCGGCCATGGTCAACGCCTGGCGGGCGCCGGTGGCGGCGAAGGGGTGGCCCAGCGAGATCGACCCCCCGTACAGGTTGAGCCGGTCGGGGGGGATCTCCCCGATGGGTTGCTTGCGGTCGAGGTGCCGCTGGGCCCACTGGGGCGAGGCGAACGCCTCCAGGTTGGAGAGCATCTGGGCGGCGAAGGCCTCGTGCATGTCGACGACGTCGATGTCGGCCAGGGTGAGTCCGGCCCGCTGCAACGCCACCGGGGTGGCGAACGCCGGCCCCATCAGCATCTGCCACGACGGGTCGAGGGCGGCGAAACCCCACGACCGCACCGACGCCAACGGCTCCATCCCGAGCCGATCGGCGGTGGCCTCGTCGACGAGGACCACGGCGGCGGCGCCATCGGTGAGCGGTGAGCTGTTGCCGGCGGTCACCGTGCCGTAGCGACGGTCGAACACCGGTTTGAGCGCGGCCAGCTTGTCCATCGTGGTGTCGGCGCGCGGGATCCCGTCCCTTGCCACCGTGGTCTCGTAGCCGGGCGGGATCGGCAGCGGCATCACCTCATCGTCGAACACACCCTTGTCCCACGCTTCGACCGCCTTGTGGTGCGAGCCCAGGGTGTAGGTGTCCTGCTGGTGGCGGCTGATGCCATTCTCCCGGGCCATCTTCTCGGCGGCGTCGCCCATGGTGAGCCCCGAGGAAAGGTCGGCCAGCGCCGGCGGCCGTGGCGCCAGGTCCTTGGGTCGGACGGTGGCGAACGCCCGCACCTTTGACGGCAGGTCCTTGGCGGCGTTGGCTGCCATCAGCGCATCGACCACCGCCTCGTCGTACATGATGGGCGGGCGGGAGAGGCTGTCGGCGCCGCCGGCGATGACCACATCGGCGTCTCCGGCCTCGATGGCCATGGCCCCGTTGACGATGGCCTGGGTGCTGGTGGCGCAAGCCCGGCTCACCGAGTAGGCGTCAACCGAGGCCGGGAACCCGGTGCGGAGCACCACCTCGCGGGCGATGTTGGGCCCGGCGACGTCGACCACTACGGCACCGAAGACCACCTGGTCCACTTGGCCCTGATCGAGCGGGATACGCTCCATCAGTTCGTTCACGCACGCCGCCGCCAGATCGAGGGTGGACAGCGTCCGGAAGGCGGTGCCCGCCTTGACGAACGGGGTGCGCAACCCGGCGACGATCACCGCCCGGCGTGTCCGTGCCGCCGTCGTGCCCCGTGCCATCACCGCCACCTCGTTCGATAGCTTACGCCTGCCATGGTGCCAGATCGGGTACCACGCCGGGCCGGTAGCGTCGTGGTGGTGGAGACCTTCTCCTTCCGGTTCGATGGCCGGTTCGCCCTGATGTTGCGCGGCATCGGGATCACCGCCGAAACCTCACGGGTGACCCTCACCGATGACACCTTTGCCGCCGCCTTCGGGCGCTGGGGGGTGGAGACCCCCAT
>JACDBE010000068.1 GCA_013695075.1 Acidimicrobiia bacterium | reverse complement strand
GCCCGGAGGTCTCCTTCTCGGCGAAGGTCTCGGCCAGCAGCGCCCCCACCACGAATCGTTGCCCGAGGTCGTGGAGTGACTGGATGCCGACCACGGTGACCTGGGCTGCGGTGCGCTGGATGCGGCGGCTGTCTCCCGCCCGCACCAGGTGGCCGAGCCGGTGGACGGCGGCGTGCAGGCGGCGGGCGAAGGCGGACACGGTGCCCATCTGCACCCGGCCGGTCCATCTCTGATCGGGCTCGCTGCCGTCTTCGGGATCGACGTACTGGGAGACCGCTTCCACCAGCGAACGCAGGTCGGTGATCACCGCCTCCCCACGATGGGGAACCACCCGCTCGCCGGTACGGTGCTGCTCGGATGCGGGATCGCGCAGCACCACGGCACCGGGCGAGCCATCGACGTCCACGGCGAAGCGACGCAGCTGGGCGCGAACCCGTTCCTCGATGAACGGGATCTGGTTGCGGGAGTCGGCGGCATCGGTAAACAGGAAACGGAGCAACCCCTCGTCGACGAACTCGCGCGGCGTCCAGGCGAAGGCGGCGACCCCCTGCTGGCGGCCGCCGATGTCTGGTACCACCACGTCGCCGGAGACGGGACGGGGCGGCGCCCAGAACGAGACCGAGGGGAAGGGCCCGGGGGCGACGTCGAGCTGCGCCCAGGTGGCGGCGGCGGCGGCATCGAAGAACCGGTTGGGTTTGTCCAGCCACAGCAGGTCCTCGCCCTTGACGTTGAAGACCAGGATCCGCAGGTTGGCGCCACCCTCGCCGAGCACGTCGGGTCGCCCGCTGAGCAGCCGCAGGAAGAACAGGGCGAACGACGTCTTGGTGGCCACCCCGGAGACGCCCGAGATCGACATGTGCCCGCCCTTGCGGCCGTCGAAGAAGTCGAGGTCGACGTAGACCGGTTCTCCGTCGCGGCCCATGCCGATGGGGAGCGGCCGACCCATCTCATCGACGTACAGCGCCTTGCGCCGCTCCTCACCCGAGGCGCGCTCCACCACCTCGCCGGGGTCGGGCGACACCCAGATCTCGGGATCGACCCTGGTGACCGCCACCTGCACCGACCGGACCTTGGCGGCGGGAAGGATGCCCTCGGCGGCGATGCGGTGGGTGTCGGACTCGTACTGGGCGCCCTCGTAGATGGCCTCGCTCTCGGTGACCACCCCGTAGGTGCGCACCTCGCCACCCTTGGGCACCTGGGTGCGGACCACCACCAGGTCGTCGAGCTGGAGGTAGTCGTCCTCGTTGAGGACGACCCGAAACCCACTGGTGGTGGTGTGCTCGGTGCCCAGCACCCGGCCCACCCCGGCGTCATGTTGCGGTGCATCCCGGTTCATGGCGCCACCCCGGCGGAGCGTCTCTGCCGCATCACCGCCGACCGTAGCGCACGCACCACGATTCCGGCATCACCCATGTGGCGGCGCATCGCCCGCTCCAGGGCGGCGATGGGCACCAGGTTCTGCGGAGCTCTCGGTTCGATGTGGGGCTCGGAGGCGACCAGCGGCAGCACTGCGGTGGTGCGGTCGGCGATGCGGCGGGCGGTGTCCAAATCGAGGTGACTCGACACCTCCCCCCGCACCACCCCGGTCCACGAATGCCCCCCGGGAAGGTCGGCCAGCCGTTGGTACCACGAGTATCGGGGCTTGGGACCGTCCTGGCCGATGAGAAACAGCGGGGTGCGGTGACCCCGCCGCAAGGTGGCGACGACGGAGATGCGCTCTGCCGACAGGTACGGTGCCCGATGGGTCTTGATAAAGCCCACCTTCTCGGTGGCGGACAGATCGTTGATGGGCCCGTCGGCCACCACGAAGCAGCCCTCCTGGGCCAGCGCCTCGGAGAGCACCGCCTCCGCCTTGCGCATGGCGCCGTGGAACCTCTGTACCAGCTCACCGGGATCGGTGCCCGGCACCGACTCGGAGCGGTAGGCCAGCTGGGGGCCGGCCACCGGGACCGGGGCCGCCTTACCGTTGCCGAACAGGGCAAGCCGGTCTACCCGCACCCGCTCCACCTCAGTGCGCCGCAGGTGGCGCCGCCACCGGGCAGCGCCGACCACGTAGGTGCCGCAGATGCCGGGGATCGGCCCCGCCGGGTCGTCGATGGTGAGACGGGCGTCGACCCGGCGCACCCCGTCGACGAAGGCGACGGCGGCCACCCCGTCGTCGACCCCGGGGATGGGTTCCCACGGACCGGCGACCTCCACCGTGTCGTCGACCTTGCCCGGATCGGCAAGCTCGACGTCGGTGTCGTAGGGGTTCCCGTACTCGGGTGCCCATGCCTCGACGAAAAGTTCGGCCATACCGACGATGGTACCGAGGGGGTGTGACAGATTCGGGTCATCCCGCCCCGGAGGGGTTCGCTGCGGAAGCACGGAATCATCGACTCCGGGCACGCCCGATCAGCCGGTGACGGGGTGAATGCGCCCGATGCGGTCGGTGAGCAGCTCGTAGTAACCGTCGGCGTCCACCTGGTTCATCACCTGGGCGTTGGGCTCGTTGCCGGTGACCCCCCACCAGTCGATGACCGTCATCCCCATGGTGAGCTCGGAGTGGTGCTCGATGGCGACGTGACAGCGGCGTCCGGTGAACAGCTCGGGGCGGAGCAGGTAGGCAATGACGCACGGATCGTGCAACGGGCCGCCCTCGGTGCCATATTTGGCCTCGTCGTGGCGGTCGTAGAAGTCCAGCATCCCCGCCACCGCTTCCCCCGCCGGGGTGCCGAGGGCACGGAACCGGGCGATGCGGGCGTCGGTGGTGAGGGCCTGGTGGGTGACGTCGAGCGGCATCATGGTGATGGGAACCCCGCTGGTGAACACCACCTGGGCGGCGTGCGGGTCGACGTAGATGTTGAACTCGGCGGCGGGGGTGGTGTTGCCCCCCTCGAAGAAGCCTCCGCCCATCAGCACGATCTCGTCGATGTGGGCGGTGATGGATGGCTCCTTCACCATCGCCATGGCCAGGTTGGTGTGCGGCCCCAGTAGACACACCGTGGTGGCCTCGCTCCTCGTGAGCAGATCGATCAGGGCATCGACGGCGTTGCCTGGGGTCGCCGCCAGCGTCACCGCCGGCAGATCGGCACCGTCGATGCCTGTCGGCCCGTGGACGTACTCGGCGGTGACCAGCCGCCGCACCATGGGCCGGGCGCACCCGGCGTACACCGGGACCTCGGGGCGGCCGGCCAGCTCCACCATGGCCAGGGCGTTGGCGGTGGTCCGGGACAACGGGACGTTACCGGCCACCGTGGTCACCGCCACCACCTCCAGCTCCGGCGAAGCCAGGGCGGCGAGCAGAGCCACGGCGTCATCCTGACCGGGGTCGGTATCGATGACGATGCGCCTCATCACTTCAGCATCGCCCCCGCCCACCCCCGGGCTCGGAGGGGACCGGCCGAGCGACAGGAATCCGATGTCTCGCAGGGAACCTGCGCGGCACGTCCGGTACCGGGATACTTGGGTGACGCTCGTGCAGGCACGTGACGGCCAATATACGCGCTGTTCGCGGTGCCGCTACCAAGGTCCCCTCCTGCCTAGGTGTGGTCAGGCACCTGCGTTGACATGATGACCCCGTGCACGCAGGCGATGCTGAAGTCCTCACCCGGCTCCTGGCCGCCTTCAACGCCCATGACCTGGAGCAGATCATGAGTTTCTTCTCCGACGACTGCGTGCTGGAGACACCGCGTGGCCAGCACCCGTGGGGGACTCGCTTCGAGGGACCGTCGGCGGTACGTGAAGGGCTGTCGCAGCGCTTCCACGGTTTGCCGGATGTGCAGTACGCCGAGGACGAACACTGGGTGTGCGGCAACCACGGCGTCTCGCGCTGGTTGCTCACCGGAACCACGAAGGAGGGCGAGCAGGTGCGTGTGCACGGCTGCGACCTGGTCGACCTTGCCGATGACGGACGCATCCGGCGCAAGGACTCCTACTGGAAGATCGTCCAGCCGCAGCAGCGGCCGCCTGCGTGACGGTTCAACCTCATCGCTTCAGCATCGCCTTCACCTCGGATCGGGTAGGCAGCGCCACCTGGGCGCCCACCTTGGTCGCCGCCGCGGCCCCCACCAGCACCGCCCACCCCACCGCTCGTTCCAGCGTATCGCCCCCGGCCAGGGCATCGGCCACCGCCCCGCAGAAGGCGTCGCCGGCACCGGTGGTGTCCACCACCGCCACATTGACCGCGGGGACGTGGACGATGTCGCCGTTGTCGACCACCATCGCCCCGTCGGAGCCGACGGTGACCACCACCGCCCCCGGGCAACGCAGCCGCTCCACCTGGGATGCGATCTCCTTGGTTGACTCCGCCTCCAGATCGGCGCACAGCCCGGCCAGCTCGGAGCGATTGACCACGATGACATCGACGGCGCGCATCACCTCGGCGGGGATGGGCCGGGCGGGGGCCGCGTTGAGCACCACCGTGCCCCGGCTCAACCGGACCGCCTCCGCCACAGCCTCCATGGGCACCTCCAGCTGGACGAGCGTCACCGCCGCCGCGCCGATGGCGTCCGAGCAGGCGACGACGTCCTTGGCGCTGAGCCGCCCGTTGGCGCCGGGGACGACCACGATGCTGTTCTCGCCGTCGTCGTCCACCAGGATCATCGCCGAGCCGGTCACCGCCTTGCGGTCGACGCGGACCCCTCTGGCGTCGATGCCCTCGGCGGTGAGGGCCTCGCGGGAGGCCACTCCCGCCCGGTCGTCACCCACGCGGCCCACCATGGCCACCGATCGGCCCAGGCGCGCCGCCGCCACCGCCTGGTTGGCCCCCTTGCCCCCGTTGTAGGTGCCCAAGCTGCGCCCCAGCACGGTTTCTCCGGGGATGGGGAGCTGCTCGACCCCAAGGACCACGTCCCGGTTGATCGAGCCAACCACCACGATGCGTTCAGTCACCGCGTGAGCCTATTCGGATTTCTCAGGACCCAAACGCGTCACGGGTGGCGCGTCTGGGTCCTACGAATCGGGTGGGGAGCGCCCGGTCGGCGGTCAGCTCAGCTCGATGCGCAGCACGGTGCCCTCGGTTGTGGTGACGTACAGCTCGCCGGCGGCGTCGACCCCGAACCCGGTGTGCCCGTTCACGGAACCGGGGGGGAACCACTCGGTGATGGCGACCCCAT
>JACDBE010000353.1 GCA_013695075.1 Acidimicrobiia bacterium | reverse complement strand
CGGTTCCTCACCGCCGAACAGGTCGCCGCCGTCGCCGCCGCCGCCGACCGGATCGACCCTACCGCGGGGCTCGTCGTCGAGGTGCTCGCCTGGTGCGGCATCCGATGGGGGGAGATGGTGGCGCTGCGCCGCGATCGCATCGACATCCTCCGGCGCCGCATCGACATCCGGGAGGCGACCGTCGAGACCTCGCCGGGGCTCGCAACGGGACCCACCAAGACCTACGAACGGCGACAGGTGACGATGCCCGAGGCGCTCGCTGCTCGGCTCGCCCGTCACCTCGCCGACGTCGACCCCGACGGGCACGTGTTCACCCGTCGAGGCCGGCCCCTTCGTTCCGCCGCCTGGCGGTCCGGGATCTGGCGACCGGCGCTCCGAGAGGCCGGGATCGACTACCTGCGCATCCACGACCTTCGCCACACCGCGGCGTCCCTGGCGATCGCCTCCGGGGCGTCGATCAAGGCGGTGCAACGCCAGCTCGGCCACGCCTCGGCCAGCATGACCCTCGACCGGTACGGGCACCTCTACGAGGATGACCTCGACGCTCTCGGCGTGGCCCTCAACGAACGCTACCGGGCGGCTGCTGCGCCCCCACCGCGCCCCCACCGCGCCCCCGAGGTGATCGAACTGAGGACAACCCCTTGAGCCGCAAGGGTCCGCCGAACTCACCCTCAGGAGCGCTGCCACGGCGATCACCTACTTGGCCGCCCTGCTGCCGTAACAGTGAGCGACAGCAGCGCCGGCCGCTTCGCGGCCATCTCGCCTAGCGCTGGGTCAACCAGCACATACCACGGAACGACCCAGAGTGAGGATCTCCTCAGCACTGCGCTCGGCAATCAGTGAGTAGTTGAACGTACCGTCCGACCAATACAGATTGCGGGTCCGCGTCCCCGCTGGACTCGGGTCTGCCCACACCAGCGCAGCCTCGTACGAGCCGACCTCGACCTGAACAGCTCGCTCTCCGAGTCGTTCGAAAATGTACGTTGTCGTGTAGCCGTGGTCCGTAACAGATTCCCTATAGAGCAGTACTCCTCCGGCTCTAGTAAATTCTGAGCCCAGCATGGGTTCAGCCGATGCGTTGACGTAGTAGGCGGCCTCGGATATCAAACCATCGGCCGACGCTGTGTCGATCCACCAGAGCGGCTGGCTGTCGATTTCCTGAAGTCCGTCAAACCCTTGCACTCCGACCGCGGATTCGCTCTTCGGATTCAACCACACGGGCGGCGGTGAGCTCCGCCGCATCTCCGCCGGAGTGAACTCCTTGCTTTCGATGATCGGACCATCAACTGGGCTACACCCATCTTCAGCGCGAACGCTTCCATAACCCCAGCCTCCTACCAAACCCACAATTGCGAGGGCCGTGATCCACCGATAGCTAGTCGGTTTACGCATGATATCTCACTGGAGCGGTGGTAAGAATACGTTGAAAGCTGTATTGCTGACGAACTCATAGTCGTAGCAGCAATCAACCGTGCCTTGGACAGGCCGAAACAGGATCCAATCGCTGTTTCCCGATCGATTGACCTCTAGGTCTGTGTACTTGACATCGATATTGCGATCGATAGTCTGGTTAGTCGGCGTCGTCTCGAGTAGCGCCGCAGCCCATCGTGAGAAGTCGGAGCTACCAAGATAACACGCCCAAAGCGTTCCGCCGAAACTCATCAACCACCTATCCCCGACCTCGCTGGGGCAGAATCCATTGGCGACCGACAACCTGCGACGTATCGACGGAGACGTCTTCCGGGACGACCCCGATGTGTGGCAGCTGCTCCGCTACGTCTGCGCGCCGGTGCTGTCCGAGGAGAACTTCTGGACTCTCGTGGGGAGCCCGAAGTCCAAGGTGGTCCGGCCCGCTTACGCCGACGACGCCGCTGAGGTCATCGGGCCGGTTATCGACCCCGTGCGCTTCCCTTGGGTCGCGGACGGGCGGGACCCGACCGACGTCGAGAGCTACGCCGCCGTCCTCTCGACGGTGGTTCTGCTCGCGGCCCAGCGCGTGGGCACGGGGGCGAGAGGCGGGGCGTCCCGGCGCCAGGAGGCGGAGGTTGCAGGCGTCCTGGAAGCCGCCGAGTACGAGTTCGACGAGTCGAGGAGCCGCGTGGAGATCCTGGACGACATGGCGCGCGGCACTTACAGCCGGGAGCGAGGCGTGGGCGGCGCGAAATGCGACGTCCCCGTCCGGCTGAAGGACGGCCGGCTGCTGGCGATCGAGTGCAAGGTGTCGATCGGGCCGAAGAACGGATGGAAGCGCATGAACCGCGAGACCGGGGGCAAGGCCGAGACGTGGCGGCGCCACTTCGGCTCTGCGCAGGTCGTGACGGCCGTCGTCATCGACGGCGTGTTCGACCTGGGTTGCCTCGTACAGGCGCAGGATGTTCAGAGTGTCACGATCTTCTGGGAGCACGAGCTCGCACCGCTCGCCCGCTTCATCGCCGAGGCCGGGTGAACCGCCCGCACGCTCGCCCCGAGGACAACCGTCCGCTCCCTCGGCGTCGCCCTAGTAAACCGCTACCGCGAGACTGCTGCGCCCCCACCGCGCCCCCACCGCGCCCCCAGGTGGTCGAGCTGCGCGGAAACCCTTGAGCCGCAAGGGTTCTTGTCGTTAGGAGCGCAGGTAGACCTCGATCACCTTGTCCGAGGTCGGGTCGGCCAGCTCCTCCTTGACGATCTCCAGGGCAGCCACCACCCCGAACATACGCGCCTGGAGCGGGAAGCGGGCAAAGGCCTGACGCAGCGGCACCGGGCCGTCGGTGGCCAGGGCCTCAACCGCCCGCCCCAACGTCGAACCCGAGGTGACGTGGGCCAGCAGATCGCGGATACCGTCCGGCCACGCCGCCTGCACCTCGGCGATGCGGCGCTGCCGCTGCCTGGCGTACCAGGCGGAGGGCAGGAACCCGGCAGCCACTGCAGGCCCAGCGGCGATGACCACGCTCTGCGTCACCAGCAGCAACACCCCCAACGCCACCAACCCCCCGGCAACCGAACCCAACCGGAACTGGCGGGGGGTCAGCTCGGATCCGGCCTGGATGAGCCACAGCTGGCGCTTGGAGATCTGCGGCCGTGCCGTGGTGGGCACCGCCACATCGGGGGCGACGCCGAGCAGCAAGGCCACCGTCAGGTAGACCGTCCCCGCACCGAGCAACGCCGCCAGCATCCTCACAGGTGTGGTCTCCATTCACCGGCGAGCAGGTCCTTGGTGGTGGCCCCTTCGGGGAGCAGCTCGTCGATCTTCCTGGTCAGCTCCGGCTGGGGCATGGTGCCCGTCCACTCCATGGGTGCGTTGCGCTGCGTCCTGGCGAAGATCGGCTCGGTGGTGAAGTCCTCCGCCAGGCTGGGGGCAACCGCCAGGATCTCGCCCACCTGACGATTGGGACCCGTCCCACCCGACCCCAGCCGTCGATCCAGATGGACCACCACGTCGATGCCCCGAGCGAAGCTGCGCCGCGCCACCGACTCGGGGATGTTCTCCCCCGCCTTCAACGAGTTCTCCACCAACGCCGACAACGCCTCGCGGGCCGAGTTGGCATGGATGGTGCAGGTGAACCCGCACCCGGCGTTCACCGCTCTGGTCAGCTCGTAGGCCTCCTCACCCCGTACCTCACCGACACACAGCAGGTCGACCCGCTGCGCCAGGCACACCTTGATCAGATCGCGCAGCGAGTACCGCCGGCCGCCGTCCATGGCCACCGTCGAGGCTTCGTAGAACGACGAGTGCAGCGACAGGGGGATGTGCAGCTCGCGCACTTCTTCGCACATCCGGATGCACATGTCGTCGGGCACGGCGCGCAGAAAGGCGCTCATCGCCGTGGTCTTGCCGGCCCCGGTGGGGCCGGAGAACAGCACCGAGGCCGCCGCCTGCGCCAGCGCCCACAGGAAGCCGGCGGCTGCGTCCGGCAGCGACCGTCGCTCCACCAACGACGCCAGCGTCTCGTCGGCGACGGTGTACTTGCGCAGGGTCACCGACAGCTGGTCGGACACCGGGGGGATGACCGCGGTGAGGCGCGCCTTGCCGTCGAGCACCCTGGCTTGCTGGATCGCCGATGATGCGTCCAGCCGTCGGTTGGTGCCCGCCAGCAGCCGGTCCACCAGCTGCCGGTTCTCGGTGGCGGTGGTGGGGGCCA
>JACDBE010000019.1 GCA_013695075.1 Acidimicrobiia bacterium | reverse complement strand
GGTGGAGGGCGACGGGCTGATGTTCACCTCGCCGCGGGGCGGACCGTTGCGCGGGTCGAACTGGAGGGCTCGGGTGTGGGCACCGGCGGTCGCCGGCGCAGGTCTCGACCCAGGGCTACGACCACATGACCTTCGCCACAGCGCCGCCAGTCTCATGATCGCCACCGGGGGCAGCATCAAGGCCGTGCAACGCCAACTCGGCCACGCTCGAGCGGCGATGACGTTGGACAGGTACGGGCACCTCTACCCCGACGACTTGGACGCTCTGGCGGTGGCGCTCGACGCCACACGGGCCACGGTTCCACCTACCGCGGCACCACGGGGGCACAGAGGGCCAGAAACCCTTACGCCGTAACGTTTAGTCCCGGGCCGTTCGCCCGGGCGTCGCCGCGTTCGTGTCACACCCGTTTGATACGGTGACCCAACAATGTCGCCAGTGGAGATGTGGCGTGCGGAGTGGCGGCCAGACGTGAGCGACCAGATGCGCGGAGTGCACAAGATGGATCAGCCGGCCAGCAGGAGCGGGGTGGCGACCGCAGCGGGCGCGTCGGTCGAGGTCGCCGTCGACCCGGCGGGTTGGGCCCCGTTGGTGGCCGACGTCGACGGCGCCCAGATCGTGGTGGGCGGCCCCGGCACCGGCAAGACCGAGTTCCTGGTCAGGCGCGCCGCGCATCTGGTCGGACGGGGCGTCCCCGCCGATACCATCGTGGTGGTGGCGTTCGGTCGGCGGGGGGTGGCCGATCTGGAGCGCCGCATCGCCGCCGCTACGCCGCCGAACGCACCACCGGTGGCGGTGACCACCTTCCATGCCCTGGCCGCAGGCGTCGTGGAAACCCACTTTGCCGACCGGGGCTGGCAGCGGCCCCCGCAGATCCTTACCGGGCCCGAGCAGGCGGCGGTGGTGCGAGAGCTGCTGGGGGAGGAAGACCCGCAGCGGTGGTCGCCGGCGATGCGTCCGCTGCTGCGGACCACGACATTCGCCGGCGAGGTCACCGACTTCCTCCTGCGGGCCAGCGAGCAGCTGCTGGATGCGGCTGATGTAGCCGCCATGGACAGGGCCGATTGGCGGGGTATGCGTGGGTTCATGGGCCGCTACCGGGAACGCCTGCTCGCCGCGGGGCGCATCGACTACGGCATGGTCCTCGCCGAGGCGGTCGCCATCCTGCCGCGTCACCCCCTCGACGCCGCTTATGTCCTCGTCGACGAGTACCAGGACACCACCGCCTCCCAGGTGGCGCTGCTGCGGGCTCTGGCAGGCGATGGCAACATCACCGCCGCCGCCGACCCCTTCCAGTCGATCTACGGGTTTCGCGGAGCCTCCGTGGAGAATGTGGCGCGATTCGCTGACACCTTCGCCCGCCCCGGGCTACCGGCACGACGGATCGTGCTCACCACCTCGTTCCGTAGCCCGGTGGCGATCCTCCGCGCCGCCGAGCGCATTGCGGGGGGTGACATCCCCGGTGCCGCCGGTCCGGTGGTGCCCGCCCCCGGAGCCGGCCGGGTCGACCTGCACCGCTTCCACCAGCAGACGGCCGAAGCGGAGTGGATCGCCGCCGAGATCCTCCGCCTGCACCTGGTCGACGGGCTCAGCTACCGCTCGATGGCGGTGTTTGTGCGTAGCAAACGCCGCTTCGTCGCCGAGCTGTCGCGGGCGCTGGAACGCAGACGCATCCCCCACGAACCGCCGGTCAGCCGCACCCTCGATCAACCCGAGGTGCGGTTCGTCCTCGATCTGGTGGCGGCGGCGACCACGCCGGAGTCCCCGGCTCGGACCCGCTTCATCCGTCACATCCTGCTCGGCCCCTGGTTCGGGTTGACCCTGGGCGAGCTGCGCGACCTGGAACGGGTCCACGGCGCCCCCACGTCGTGGACGGACACGCTGCGCCCCCGTTTCCCCGAGCTGGCCGCCCTGCTCACCGATGCGTCGTGGGCGACCGACCAGCCTGCCGCCGAAGGCGCCTGGACGGTGTGGTCCTCGCTGCCCCAGCTGGCCGCAATGGCCACCGCACCCGAGCACCGCACCGCCCGGGCTGCGTGGGCCTCACTGCTGCAGGTGCTCACCCGGTGGACCGACCGCAACCCCGCCTCGTCGCTGGTCGACTACGCCAGGCTGCTCGAGGACGAGGCATTCGAGGCCAGACCGCTGCTCAGCTACACCGCCCCTATCGACGCCCGGGTAACCGTCACCACCCTGCATCAGGCAAAGGGTCTCGAGTTCACCGTGGTGTTCATCGCCGACGCCGTCGAGGGGGTATTCCCCGATCTGCGGGTTCAGGACACATTGCTGGGGGTACGCCATCTGCTGCCCGACGTGCCCCAGGACGCGGCCGGCTATCGGCGCTTCCGGCTCATGGAGGAGCGCAGGTTGGCGTACACCGCCATGTCCCGGGCGTCACATCGAGTGGTGTGGACCGCCACCGCCACCGGTTTCGAGGAGGGCCGCGGCATCCCGTCGCGGTTCCTCGCCCTGGCTGCCGGCACCGACACCGTGGATGCCGCAGTGACCACCCCCGTGGACCATCGCACCCCGGTCACCGTCCCCGAAGCGGAGGGTCTACTGCGCCGGCTGGCCGCCGATCCCGAGGCGCATTGGGCGTCGTGGGGAGGGCGCCCGCTGCGGCTGGCGGCCATGGCGGTGCTCGCCGACGGCAGCCGCTGGGGGCTGCGACCCGTGTCCCGATTCGCCGGGTTCAAACCCCGCGGACCCGACACCGGTGTGGTCACCGGGCCGCTGCGGTTGTCGCCCAGCCAGGGCGAGCAGTACGAGCGATGTCCCCGCCGCTACGCCCTGGAACGGCGGCTCGCTATCGGTGCCTCGGCCTCATACCACGCTGACCTGGGGACCCTCGTTCACGGCGTGCTCGAGGCGGTGGAACGGCGGGCCATCAAGGCCGGGGCAGCCCGCAGCACCGCCCAAGAGGCCGTCGCCGAGTTGGAACGGCGCTACGACGGGGCCGTCTTCGGCGGCGAGCCTTACGCCACCGCCTGGCGCCAGCGGGCGGTAACCATCCTCGAGGAACTCTACGGGAAATGGCCCTCCGGGGCCCGGCCGGTGCTGCTCGAGCATCGCCTCGAGATGGCCGTCGACGGGGCCGACTGGCTGGGGTACGCCGACCGCATCGAGCAGCGAGCCGCGGGGCTGGCCATCGTCGACTACAAGACCGGAAGCAGCGCCCCCACCAAGGCCGGGGCCGCCGAGTCGCTGCAGCTCGGCTACTACCTGCTGGCCGCCGGTGCCGACCGGGAGGTGACTGACCGCGGCCCGGTCATCGCCGCCGAGATGTGGCTGCCATGGGCGGGTCGGGGCCAGCGGCAACTGATGCGCCGGTCGTTCGATCCCGCCAATCTGCCAGCCGTTTTCGAGCGCATGAAGGCGGTGGCCGCCGGCGTGGCCGGCGAGGATTGGACCCCCCGCCCCGGGGAGCATTGCGAGCGGTGCCCGGTGCGCACCGTGTGCCCGGCGCAGCCGGACGGCGCCGAAGGATTCGTGGCATGACGGTTGCGTTTGCCCCCACCGCCGAGCAGCAACGGATCATCGACCATCCCCTCGAGCCGCTACGCGTAGCCGCCGGGGCCGGCACCGGCAAGACGGCGACGGTGGTGGAGCGGCTGGCCTCCGCCATCGGCGATGGTCTCGACCCGGAGGCGGCCCTGGGCATCACCTTCACCAATAAGGCCGCCGGGGAGCTGGCCGACCGGTTGCGCTACCGGCTGCCGGTGCTCGCCGCCGAGGGGCGGGAGGTCGAAGTCAGCACGTACCACGGGTTCGCCCTGCGCATCCTCACCGAGTTCGGGGCCCTGGTCGGGGTCGAACGCGATCTGGCGGTCATCGGCCCGGGATACGTACGCCAGCTCCTCCACGAGAGCGTCGGATCCGAGCCCTACCGGCACATCGACATCACCGCCCTGGCGCACCGCATCGATGACGCCGCCACGCTGGGGGCTCAGGTGGCGGCCAACCTGCTCGACCCCGGCAACATCGTCGCCCCCGACCCCCCGGACGACACCTGGCAGCAGCGAATGGAGCTGATCCGCATCCTGGGCAACTACCAGGACACCAAGCGGCGTCTGGGGATCGTCGACTTCGGAGACCTCATCCGTCTCGCTTACCGGGTGGTCCACGACCACCCCGACATCGCCGCCCGCATCCGAGCCCGCTACCGCATCGTGGTGCTCGACGAGTATCAGGACACCGATCCCGGGCAGCGCCGCCTGCTCCAGGCCATCTTCGGTGCGGGTTTCCCCATCACCGCCGTCGGCGACGCCGACCAGACGATCTACGAATGGCGGGGTGCCTCTCTGGACAACTTCATCGGATTCGTCCACCACTTTCCCCGCGCCGGCAACAAGCTGGCCAAGACACTGGCCCTCACCACCAACCGCCGCTCGGGTCCCACCATCCTCGACGTCGCCAACGGGATAAGGGGCCTCCTCCACGGCGGGGTGACCCGCGACCCGCTGCGCCCGGCAGCCACCGTCGACGACCATGTCGGCTACGGGTGGTTCCGCACCGCCGCCGACGAAGCGGCGTGGATCGCCGGTGAGATGTGGCGGCTCCACGTCGAGCACGGGTTGGCGTGGAGGGATATGGCCGTCCTGTTCCGTCGTCACCGGTCCATCGCCCCGGTGCGGACGGCGCTGGCCGCCGCCGACATCCCCTTCGAGGTGGTGTCGCTCGGTGGGCTCATCGAGGTGCCCGAGGTGGCCGACGTGCACGCGTGGCTGCGGATTCTGGCGCGACCGGACGATTCGGTAGCGCTCACCCGGATCCTGTTGGGTAGCCGCTACCGGCTCGGCCTCGGCGAGGTGGCGCCGCTGGCCCGATGGGTCCGGGCCCACGAGCCGGGTCGCCATGACCCCGACCTGGAGGTCCCCTACCCCCTGATGGAGGCCGTCGACCGCTGGGACGAGCCCGATACCGACGCCACAGCCGCCGACCACGCCCTCATCGAGTTTCGGTGGACCTACCGCAGGCTGCTCGCCGACGCCCAGCAGACCACCCTGGTCGAGCTGATCCGGCGGATCATCGACGCCATCGACGGATGGACCGAGGTGGCGGCGATGCCAGCCGTGGCTGGTCTCACCGCCCGCCTCAACCTGTACCGCTTCCTCGACCTGGCGGAGGGGTGGAGCCCGCTGGCCGGTCGTCCCTCGCTGGAGGGCTTCCTCGGCTATCTCGACGTGCTCGCCGACGAGGCCACCGCCGCCGAGCTGGACACGGCGACCGTCGGCGGGGAAGACGCGGTGTCGTTGCTCACCGTGCACCGCGCCAAGGGTCTGGAGTGGGACACGGTGTTCGTCCCTGCGCTCGCCAAGAACGTGTTCCCTAGCAAGTCCTTCGGGTTCGACGACCCCAGGGGCAGACCGCGCTGGCTGCCCTACGAGTTCCGGCTCGACGCCGACAGCCTCCCCAGCCTCGACGGCCGGGACGACGACGTCAGGGCTCGGTTGCAGGAGCGTCACCGCCAGGGTGAGCTGCGGGCGGCGTACGTTGCGGTCACACGGGCCAAGCGGCGGCTCTTCATGACAGGCGCCGTCTGGGACCGGCCCATGAGGCCGTATGACCCCAGCGAGCTGCTGGAGCTGGTACGCCGCGTCGACGGCACCAAGCAGATCGCTTGGGTGGCCGAACCCGGCGACCGACCCGACGCGCCATCTCCGGTGCAGCCTATCGACGGGCCCGACCCTCACTTCGAGAGAGGCTGGCGGGACCTGCTGCGCCAGGCCGTCGACCATCCCGGGCCGCCGCACCCGGCCTGGGATCCCGACGTCGAGCCGGCTCGCCACCAGCTCACGCTGATGCTGGACAACCTGCCCACCGGTCCCCCGCCGGCGCCGCCGCCCCCACCGGCGACCTCGGTAACCGGTCTGGTGACCCTCGCCTCCTGCCCCCAGCGCTTCTATTGGAACGAGGTCGACCCCTTGCCGCGGCGGCCCGCCTCCTGGCTGCGCCGGGGCGCCGAAACCCATCGCCGCATCGAGCTGCACCACCAAGGGGTACGCGCCTTCGCCGACCTGGAACCCGACGCTCCCCCCACCGGCGAGGTCCCCGGAGACGCCCGGATCGACCCGTTCGCCGTGTTCCGACGGTCTCGGTTCGCCGACGTCAAGCCACGGTTGACCGAAACCCCCATCGATCTCACCCTCGCCGGGGTGCGGGTGCGGGGTCGCATCGATGCCGTGTTCGAGCCCGAGCTGGGGTGGTGGGAGATTATCGACTGGAAGTCCGGACGCCGCCCCGACGATCCCAGCGCCGTCGTCCAGCTACAGGCGTACGCCACCGCCGCCGCCCGCGGCGGGGTGGTAGGCGACACCCCGCAGCGGATAAGCGCCGGGTTCGTCTACCTGGGATCGGACCCGGCCGAAGAGGTGCTCTACCGAGCAGACCGGGCCTGGCTCGAGGAAGCCGAAGAGCGGCTCGTAGCGCTGGCCAGCCGGGTCACCGGCGACGAGTTCGAAGCAACCCCCAGCGCCGCCTGCTTTTCATGCGACTTCCTCAACGTCTGCGGGCCGGGCCGGGCGCACGTCGCCAAGGGCGGATGACGCGCTCAGCGCACCCGCCCACCACTGACGTCGAGCAGGATGGTGACCGGTCCGTCGTTGACCAGAGTCACCGCCATGCGGGCACCGAAGCGCCCGGTGGCCACCGGAATGCCACGCTCCGTCAAACCGCTCTGGATGCGAGCGACCAGCGGCGCGGCCACCTCGGGTGTGGCAGCCGCGGTGAACGAGGGGCGCCTACCCCGGGCGGCGTCGGCGAGCAGGGTGAACTGGCTCACCACCAGGATCGAACCTGCGACGTCGGTAACCGCCCGGTTCATCCGGCCCTGGTCGTCGGCGAAGATACGGATACTGGCGAGCTTGTCCGCCAGGGTGTCGGCGTCGGCGGCGGTATCCCCGCCGGCCACCCCGACCAGCACCACCATCCCGTGCTCAATTGCGGCGACCGTGGCACCGTCGACGGTGACCGAGGCCGAGGAGACCCGTTGGGCGACGGCCCTCATCGCTCCCGGAACCGGGTGGCCAGCTCCCCATAGGCGGCAATGAAATCGGGCCGCCGTCTCGTGCCCGGCATCACCCCGACGAGCCCGTCGACCCCGCGCTGGCGGTATGCCTCGACCCGCTCGGTGGCCTCATCGACGGTTCCCACAATCCCGATCGAGGCCACGTCCCCCATCCAGGCCAACACTCCGGAGGCGTTACGGGCGGCATCGGTCTCCTCACGGGTACGCCCCACCACTACCGGCACCTGGATGGTGGTGCGCACCTGCCGGCTGCCGGCCGCCTCGTGCACCAACGCCTGCGGTTCTTCCAGGGTGGGGAGGAGCCGCGACGGACAGTTCCACACGTCGCCGAGGCGGCCGGCAACGGCGAGCATCTGGGGTCGCCCCGCCCCGACCACGATCGGCGGGTGGGGCCGCTGCACCGGGGTGGGGCGGATGATGGCGTTACGCAGCTCCACCTCGTGCCCGGTGAAGTCCACCGGGTCACCAGCGAACAGCCCGATCAGCGCCTCCAGGTATGCGGTGAAGTGCCGCCGCCGGTCGCCGGCGGACCCGAAGGCAAAGCCGAAGGCGTCGTACTCCGGTTGGTGCCAGCCGGCTCCCAAACCCAGCTCCAGCCGGCCCCCCGAGGCGTGGTCCAGGGTGGTTGCCATTTTGGCGAGCAGACCCGGGT
>JACDBE010000363.1 GCA_013695075.1 Acidimicrobiia bacterium | reverse complement strand
CCAAGGTCGTGGTGTACGGGGGCCGCAACAAGGGCGACTGACCCTCACCCGCGCACCGGTCGCCGGTCAGGAAGGTGGCGGCAGGTCGTCGAAGCCCTGGCCCATGATGGCGGTGGCGATGGCGTCCTGTCCCGCCTGGTTGAGGGCGGGGTATGGCTCGGCCAGGTAGCCCTCGCCAAGCGGCTGGCTGCCGTGGCGTCCGTTGAACAGGGTGGCGACATCCAGGCAGACGGCGTCGTGGTCGCCGGCGATGCCGCAGATCCGGTCGTTGACCTCCTGGAGGATGTGCCGTACCCCGGAGTCGCCCTGGGCCACCACCAGGCGGTGGTACATCCACGCCGTGTGGCCCGGCCCGGCGATGACGTCGTTCCACAGCGTGGTCACCATGACCACGGTGGGCTGGTCGCCTCTGATGGCGTCGATCTCGGCGAGGATGGCGTCCAGGTCCTCGGCGAGGGGCTCGACCACGGTGTCGACGCAAGCCTGGTCGTACACCAAAAGGCACGGGTCTTCGTCCTGGTACCAGGGCAGGTTGTCGTGCCCGACCCCGATGGTGATGACATCGGAGGCGGCGATGAGGTCGCGGGGAGAGCGATCGGTGCGCACGTCGGCCGCCGCCTCCCCCCAGTCGTCCTCCCGGACCTGGTCGAGCAGCCGGCCGGTGGTGAGCGGCTGGGGTTGGGTGCCGTCCACCAGGAGCACCGGGATCGCCAGCTCCGTCATGATCGCCTCGGCAACCAGGATGGGATAGGAGGTGCACCCTCCGCAGGCGTTCGGTGCCCCGTGGACGTGGGCGTCGCCCAGGGCACCGTAGGTCCAGTGGGGGCGGTCGAGGTCGAGCACGACTGTGGTGGTGGTGGTCACCGGGGCGGCGGACGTGGTGGTGACCGGGGGTGCCGACGTGGTGGGGGCAGCCGTGGTGGTGGCGGCGGCAAGTGCGGTTGTCGAGGTGGGCGCCGTGTCCCCGGTGCAGGCGGCTACCAGCGCCAGGGCGCAGACGCCGAGCCATTTGCGCATGGCGGGGATGATACGGAGCTGCGCGGATAGCGCTGCTCCGGCGGTTGGGGCTGGGGCCCCCAACCGCACCGCGATGAGCGTCAGCCGCAGAGCCAACAGCAAAGAGCCCGCCGGCGCCAACGGCGAGGGGGTCGACGGCATCTAGGGTGGCAACGCCCCGAGGAGGACGCGGTTGACCCCAGGAGCGATCCACGAAGAGCACCCGTTCCTGCCGCCACCGGAGCAGCGGGACCCGGTGCGCCGGCTGCGGGGCCGGCTGGTGGCACCGGTGTGCATCATCACCGCCGGTGACGACGAGAGCACCTGGACCGGTCTCACCGTGTCGTCGTTGGTGGTGGCCGAGGGGGCTCCGCCGCTGGTGTACTGGCTGTTGGGCCCGGCCTCCGACCTCATCGATCGCATCACGCCCACCGGAAGGTTCCTGCTGCACGTGTGCGGGTGGGAGCACCGGCGGCTGGCCGACGTCTTCGCCGGGCTCGAACCCAGCCCAGGGGGTATGTTCGCCGGACGCCCGGCGACCCAGACCGATCACGGGCCGCGCCTCGAGGGATTCCACGGCACTGCCGGGTGCACGGTGCTGTCGGCACGTGAGGAGAGCTACAACGTGCTGGTGACGGCTCGCATCGACGACGTCAGCACCGATGAGCTCATCGACCCGCTCACCTACTTTCGCGGCGGGTACCGGCGGCTGCAGCCCTGATCGTGCGCTACCTGAGCACCCGCGGCGGCATGGCACCGATCGACTTCGCCGACGCGCTGGTGGAGGGTCTTGCCCCCGACGGCGGTCTGGTGGTCCCCGAGGAGATCCCGGTGTTCACCGGCGACGAGTTGGCTGGCATAGCCGGGGCCGCCTATCCCGAGGTGGCGGCGGTGGTGCTCAACCGGTTCGTGGGCCACGGCGTCGTCGGTCTCGACCCGGCCGCCATTGCCGAGGTGGCCGGCGCCGCATACGGTCCCGACCGGTTCGACCATGCCGACGTGGTGTCGCTGCGCCCGTTGGATGACGGGCTGGTGCTGTGCGGGCTGTCGCACGGGCCCACCCTGGCCTTCAAGGACATGGCGATGCAGCTGGTCGCCGGTCTGCTGGAGCTGGTGCTCGGTGCCCGGGGCGAGCGGATGACGGTGCTGGGCGCCACCTCGGGCGATACCGGGTCCAGCGCCGAGCACGCCCTGGCCGGTAGCGCCGCCGTCGAGGTGTTCATGCTGTCCCCGCTGGGTCGGGTGACGCCGTTCCAGGCCGCCCAGATGTTCACCATCACCGAACCCAACATCCACAATCTGGTGGTGCGGGGGGTTTTCGACCAGTGTCAAGACCTGGTCAAGCAGGTCACCGGTGACACCGCCTTCAAGGCCCGGCACCGCATCGGGGCGGTCAACTCGATCAACTGGGGCCGGGTGGCGGCCCAGGCGGCTTACTACCTGTACGCCTCGCTGCGGGTAGCTTCGCCCGGCGGGGTGGTGTCGTTCGCCGTGCCCACCGGCAACTTCGGCAACGTGTACGCCGGGTACATCGCCCGCCGCATGGGGGCGCCGATCCACCGCCTGGTGGTGGCCTGCAACGAGAACGATGTGCTCGACGAGTTCCTGTCCACCGGCCGCTACCGGGTGCGCCACCCCGAGGAGGTGGTTACCACCTCCAGCCCCTCCATGGACATCGCCAAGGCCTCCAACCTGGAGCGCTTCGTGTACGACCTCACCGGCGGCGACACCGGGCTCGTTACCGACCTGTTCACCGGCGGCTCCGGGTTCGACCTGTCGTCCCAATCCGGCTGGGATGCCATGGCAGGCGCTCGGATGGTGTCAGGTAGCTCTCGTCATGCCGACCGCCTCGCCACCATCCGCACCGTATGGCAACGCTGCGGTGTGATGGTCGACCCCCACACCGCCGACGGCATCACCGTTGGGCGGCGCTTTGTCGAGAACGGGGTGCCGATGATCTGCCTGGAGACAGCCCAGCCGGCCAAGTTCGCCGCCACCATCGTGGAGGCGTTGGGCGAGGCGCCGCCGGTGCCGGCGCGCTGGGCCGGGTTGCTCGGCCTTCCGCAACGCTACGAGGTCATCGACCCAACACCCCAGGCGGTGCGGGACGCCATCAGCGAAGCCTCGTGGACACGATCTGGCGGCGGCAGGGCCGGGTAGCATCCCCCGGCGCCGCCCACCTAGACGCCGGGGAGCTGCCACATGCGGGGAATTACGGTCTTCACTGGCACCGCCCACCCTGAGCTCTCCGAGGCGATCTGCCGCCATCTCGGCGAGCCGCTGGCTCCCAGCCGCCTGGTCCGCTTCGCCAACGACTGCCTCGAGGTCCGGCTGGAGAGCAACTGCCGGGAACGGGACGTGTTCCTCATCCAACCGATCGTCCCCCCGGTGCAGGAGCATCTGGTGGAGCTGTTGCTGATGATCAACGCCGCCCACGGCGCCTCGGCGGCCCGCACCACCGTGGTGATGCCCCATTACGCCTACGCCCGCTCGGACAAGAAGGACGCCCCCCGCATTTCGCTGGGGGGGCGGCTGGTGGCCGATCTGCTGGTCGCCGCCGGCGCCAACCGCATCCTCACCATGACCCTGCACGCCCCCCAGGTGCATGCCTTCTTCAGCGTCCCTGTCGACCATCTGCACGCCCTCAGCGAGCTTGCCGAGCACTTCGGCGGCTCCGACCTGGCCAACACCGTGGTGGTCTCCCCCGACCTGGGTAACGCCAAGTCGGCATCAGCGTTCGCCCGGCTGCTCGGGGTGCCGGTGGCGGCGGGCGCCAAGCAGCGCTTCGACGACGAGGAGGTGCAGATCACCTCCATCATCGGCGATGTCGAGGACCGTGATGTCATCGTCCTCGACGACGAGATCGCCCGGGGGAGCACCATCGTCGAGGTGCTCGATCGGCTCGCCGAAAGGGGTGCCCGCCCCGCCAAGGTTGCCACCACCCACGGGCTGTTCGCTGCCGGTTCGCTGCCCCGCATCGGCGACCGCGACGACGTGGTGGAGATCGTCACCACCGACACCGTGCCCATGGCGACCACTCACCCCAAGCTGCGGGTGCTGTCGGTGGCCCCGGCGTTGGCCGAGGCCATCCGCCGCATCCACGAAGGCGAGTCGGTGAGCGCCCTGTTCCACCAGGGCTGACCACCAACCCAAGGTCGTGGCATGCCGTGGTGACATGTAGTCCGTTGAAGTTGGAGCGGACCGCCCGCCCTACGCTTTGGCGGTGGCTACCGAGCCTTTCACGGTTACCGTCGAGGGCGGACTGACATTCTCATACGCGGGGAGCTGCTCAGTCGCATCGCCAACGCGACATTGGTTGTGTATCCCGGCGTCGGGCATGCACCGCGCTGGGAGGACCCGTCGCGTTTCGCCGCTGACGTGATTGCATTCGCCGAGCAGGTGCGCTTGGCTCGGGACCAACCGGTGTGGATCGGAACGGCTAGCGACCAGGTGACGAGCACCTGGGCCCAGCTGCCATGGTGGCGACGGCGGTGCTGGCCCTCATCTCACGCCGGGGGCTACTCGGGACCGCAGGCGGGCCATCCGGGTGGGGCCGGTAGCCTCCGGGCATGCTGGATACCCGTCGACCCACCGTCCACCTGGAGACCCTGGGCTGCTCCAAGAACGAGGTCGACTCCGCCAAGGTGGCCGGCATGCTCGGCAGCGCTGGCTATCTGACGGTGGAATCCGCCGACACCGCCGACGTGGTGATGATCAACACCTGCGCCTTCATCGAATCCGCCCGCCAGGAGTCCATCGACACCATCCTCGACCTGGCCGCCGCCAAACGGCCCGACGCCCGTCTGGTGGTGATCGGGTGCATGGCGCAACGGTATGAGACCGAGCTGCGCTCGGTCCTGCCCGAAGCGGACGCCGTGGTCGGGCTCGACCGTTACCCCGAGCTGGTAGGCACCCTGGACTCGCTGGTTGAGTGGCAGCCGCTCACCATCCGCCCGGCGGTGTCGCCCAGGATGGACATCCTGTCGCTGGTGGCCCGACCCACCCCGACCACCCCATACGCCTATGTGAAAGTAGCCGAGGGGTGTGACAAACCTTGCACCTTCTGCGCCATCCCTCTGTTCCGGGGTAAGCAGCGCTCCCGGACCCCGGTCAACATCCGTGACGAGATCGTCATGCTCACCGGTGCCGGCGTCTCCGAGATCGTGCTGGTCGCCCAGGACCTGGCCGCCTACGGGCGGGACATCGACGCCCCCGGGGGCATCGTCGACCTGCTCCGCTTCGTGTCCGACGCCGACGGGCTGCGCCGGCTGCGCCTCTTCTACCTGTACCCCCGGGAGATTCGCCAGCCGCTGATCGACGAGATGGCGGCCAACCCGGTGGTGGCCGCCTACTGCGATCTGTCGCTGCAGCACGCCTCGGCGGAGCTGCTGCGGGCGATGAAGCGTCCCGGCAGCGGCGACCGCCACCTCGAGCTCATCGACCGGATCAGGGCGGCGTCCCCACAGGCCGCGCTGCGGTCCTCCTTCATCGTCGGATTCCCCGGCGAGAGCGACGACGACATCGACCAGCTGGCAGGCTTCCTGGAAACGGCCGAGCTCGATTGGGCCGGGTTCTTCCCGTACTCGGCCGAGGAGGGCACCGCCGCCGCCGGGTTCGCCAGCCAGATACCCGGCGACGAGATCGCCGCCCGGCAACGCCACCTCCAGGGCTTCCAGGACGAGCTGACCTCGCTGGCCAACGCCGCCCAGTCGGGCCGGGTGCTCGACGTGTTGGTCGACCAGGTGGAGGACGGGGTGCCGGTGGGCCGCTCGTACCGCGAGGCTCCCGAGATCGACGGGGTGGTGGTGCTCGATGACGGCCAACCGGGGGAGTGGGTACGGGTGGAGATCACCGGTGGCTACGGCACCGACTTGGTGGGAGCGGTGCTGCGGTGATCGTGGAGACCCTGGCGGTTGGCACCGAGCTGCTGCTGGGTCAGATCGTCAACTCCAACGCTGCCGAGATCGGCAGCCGGCTGGCCGACGCCGGGCTCGATCACTACCACCAGGCGGTGGTGGGGGACAACCTGGCCCGGATCACCGCCGCCATCACCGCCGCCACCACCCGAGCCGACGCCCTCATCATCACCGGCGGCATCGGTCCCACCCGGGACGACATCACTCGGGAGGCGATAGCCGCCGCCGCCGGGGTGCCGCTGGAGTTCTCCGACGACTACGCCGACCACCTGCGGCGGTGGTGGGGCGAGCGGGGTCGTCAGATGCCGGAGACCAACCTGCGTCAGGCCCGGTACCCGGCGGGCGCCGAACTGATAGCCAACCCCAAGGGAACCGCTCCCGGGCTGCGGATGCGGGTCGGGGGCTGCCGGGTGTTCGCTGTGCCCGGGGTGCCGGCGGAGATGCTCCCCATGGTCGACGAGGACATCATCCCCACCCTGCTCGCTGAGCACGACGCCACGGGGGTGATGGTCAGCCGGGTGTTGCGCACCTGGGGCGAGTCCGAATCGCGGGTCGACGAGATGCTGTCCGACCTGTTCCTCGGCTCCGCCAACCCCACGGTGGCCTACCTGGCCTCCGCCGCCGAGATCAAGGTGCGGCTCACCGCCCGGGCGGCCGATCGGGCGGGGGCGCTGGCGTTGATCACCCCGGTGGAGGAGGAGGTGCGGCGCCGGCTCGGGGCCAGGGTGTTCGGTGCCGACGATCGCACCGTCGAGCGCATCCTGCTGGAGCAGCTGGGGGAGCGGGGATGGTCCATCGGGACCGCCGAGTCGGCCACCGGGGGGATGGTCGCCGCCGCCATCACTGCCGTGGCGGGCGCCTCGGCGGCGTTCGTGGGGTCGGTGGTGGCCTACCACAGGGCCGTCAAGGAGGCAGCGCTCGGCGTGCCCGCCGGGCTGATCGACACCAACGGGATCGTCTCCGAGCCGGTGGCCCTCGCCATGTGCCAGGGGGCGGCCACGGTACTCGGTGCCGACGTGGTGGTGGCCACCACCGGCGCCGCCGGTCCCGAGCCACACGGAGCCGCGGTTGGGACCATGGTGATCGCGGTGCGCACCCCCGAGGACGCCAGGGCACGAACCCTGATGATGCCCGGCGACCGGGAGCGGGTGCGCACCTACACGGTGACCGCGGCGCTGCACCACGTCCGGCTGGCGCTGTCCGGCGAGTGGTGGGTGTGACCGATCGGCTGTTCCTCGCCGCCGCCCTCAGCGACGATGCCCGCCATGCCCTGGTTTCCCGGCTGGAGGTGATGCTCCCCGGTGGGCCGCCGGGAAGGGTGGTTCCTCCTGCGAACTGGCACCTGACGCTGCGGTTCCTGGGCGCGGTCACCGAGCTACAGCGCGACCTGCTGCTGGCCGGGCTCGATGGGGACCTGGACGTCGCCCCCTTGCGGGTGCGGCTCACCGGGCTGGGCGCCTTTCCCCGCGCGGCTCGAGCAACGGTGTTGTGGGTTGGGGCTGAGGACAGCGAGGACGGGTTGATCCGCTTGGCGGAGGGCTGCGAGCAGGCCGCCCGTGACGTTGGGCTGGCCCCCGAGGAGCGACCCTTCCACCCCCACCTCACCCTGGCCCGCATCCGCCCCGCCCGATCGGTAGCGGCATTGCTGGACGGCGCCGACGAGGCGGGCGTTGGCTTCCCGGTGGAGGCGGTGACCCTGTACCGCACCATCACCGGCGGCTCCGGTACGCGGTACGAACAGGTCGACCGGGTGGCACTCGCCGGTCGCTGAGCGATTGTCCGGCCGGGCGAGGATCGAGCTCGCGGGGCGCCGAGCCTTGTCCGGCCCGGGGTACGATCGGGGTCAACCCACTGGAGCATCCCGTTTGACCGAGCGCGACACCGCCGTCGGGTCCGTCACCGAAAAGGACGAACCGTACCGAGCCACCTTCCGCGAGTACGTCGAGGCCATCTACGAGCTGGAGGAGGAGGGCATCGAGCCGATCCAGGCCCGCATCGGCGACTGGCTGGGGGTGAGCCGGCCCAGCGTGTCGGAGATGGTGCACCGCATGGAGGGTGAGGGTCTGGTGTCGGTGGATCGGGCCATCACGCTGACCGCCGAGGGTCGTCACCTGGCCGAGGTGGTGGTGCGCCGCCACCGCCTCGCCGAGCGCTTCCTTGCCGAGATCCTGGGACTGCCCTGGGTCAAGGTGCACCACGAGGCGGAGACCTGGGAGCACATGATCTCGACGGACGTGGAGGAGGCGATGTGGCGGGTGCTGGGGGACCCCAAGACCTGCCCCCATGGCAACCCCATCCCCGGTGCCGGCTACAAGCCGCCCCGGATGAAGGCCATCGCCATGATGCACGTTGGTGAGCTGGGCCGGCTGGAGCGGATCTCCGAGGAGCTCGAGCTGGAGGACCAGACCATGGACTTCCTCGATCGCGCCAAGCTCCGGCCGGGGGCCAACGTCCGTCTCACCGAGCGTTCTCCCCACGGCGCCTCCACGGTGCAGGTGCTTGGTGGCGGGGCGGTCGGCCTCGACGACCACGTGGCGCAGCGGGTGTTCATCGCGATCTCCTGATGGCGGTCCGGTGAAACATTGGGCGACTGACCTCCCGGGACGGGGTGAGACGCCTGGAGTTTCGACGGAGATCCTTGGCGTCGAACGTCTGTTCGCCTAAGGTGGGAGGCCCAGCCAGCGTCCGACCGAAATTTGTCACAGGCCCGAGATAGGTTCGGAGAGACAGGACAGATCAGGGTCGGACCCCGAACGACCGACAACGCACCATCGGCCGCACCGGCCAACGAGGAGAGCCCGTGAGCATGGACAACATCGACAAGGAGAAGTCGCTCGAGATGGCGATGTCGCAGATCGAGCGGCAGTTCGGCAAGGGCGCCATCATGAAGCTGAGCGACGGCACCGTGCGCAACGTCTCGGCCATCCCCACCGGGGCCCTCGCCCTCGATCTCGCCTTGGGCATCGGCGGGCTGCCCCGGGGCCGCATCGTCGAGATATTCGGACCCGAGTCGTCAGGAAAGTGCCTCGTCGCCGACACCTACGTGTGGTCGGACGTGGGGCTTGAAACCGTCGCTGAGCTCTTCGCCCGACTCGGCCAGCCGGCGTCCTGCACCAGCCGGGTCACCGACGTGTCGGATCAAGGGGTACGTCTCGTCAACGAGGACGGGCAGTTGGAACAGGTCGGTGCGGTGACGCACAACAACCGCCGTCCCGTGATCGAGATCACCGTAGGTTCGGGACGCACCGTCAAGGTCACCAGGAACCATCCACTGCGGGTGATGAACGATCGGGGGGCGATCGTCTGGCGGAAGGCCGGCGACATCGGCATCGGTGACGTCGTCGTGTCGGCCGTTTTCGGGGCGAGCGACTCCACCGGTCTTTCCTCCATTGACGAGGGCGAGGCGGTCCTCATCGGTTACCTGGTGGCCGAGGGTTCCCTGTCGTACCGCAATTGCGTGAGCTTCACCAATGGTGACCCGGAGGTCGGGGCCGAGTTCACCGCCCTCATCACCGGGTTGTTCGATTGCGACGTGAAGCAGTACAACGGGCAGGAGTACAGGGTTCACAAGAAGGCGATCCGAACCGAGGTCGCCGAGCGCTACGGGCTCGACTACGTCACTGCGGCGGGCAAGTCGGTTCCCCATTGTGTCCGGGTTGGCGGGGCGAAGATCCATCGTGCCTTTCTCTCCGCCCTCTTCGAAGGCGACGGGTGGATCGACCGGTCGTCGACCATCGGTTTGGCATCTGCCTCGCGTCGGCTGGCTTCCGAGGTCCAGCTCATGCTCTACGGGTTGGGAGTGCCGGCGTTGCTGTCGTCGAAGCACAACCCGAAGTACGACCGTGATTACTGGACGGTGACGATCAACCCGGCGGTGTCCCATCGATTCCTCGAGGAGATCGGCTTCCGAGCCGAGCGGCGGGCTGCCCAATGCGCCGCCAAGTTCCGACGGGCGCGTCGAGACCCGCAGGTGGAGAACATCCCCAACCTGACACAGCTCATCGGCGATCTCCGCGACAGTGTCGGTGGCGACCGGGAATTCGACCGGGTTGCGGGCGACCTCTTCCGGACCGACATCAGCCTGGCGGTCTCGCCTACCAGGCTCGAGAGGATCCTCGACTGGGCCTCGACGCGAAGACTCCCGCCGACGGCCGAGCGCATCACGGCATATCTGCGCACGCTGGTGGACTGCCGATTCACCTACGAGCCGGTGATCTCGATCGAGGATGCCGGGTGGGAGCCGACCTTCGATGTCGTGATGCCGCAGACGCACTCGTTCCTGGCCAACGGCATCCTGTCGCACAACACCACCCTGGCGCTGCACGTGGTGGCCGAGGCGCAGCGCAACGGTGGGGTGGCCGCCTTCATCGACGCCGAACACGCCCTCGACCCGGTGTACGCCAAGGCGTTGGGGGTCGATGTCGACGAGCTGCTCATCGCCCAGCCCGACACCGGCGAGCAGGCACTGGAGATCGCCGACATGCTCATCCGTTCCGGGGCGCTCGACGTGGTGGTCATCGACTCGGTGGCCGCCCTGGTTCCCCGCGCCGAGCTCGAGGGCGATATGGGCGACACCCATGTCGGTCTCCAGGCCCGGTTGATGTCCCAGGCGCTGCGCAAGCTGGCCGGCACCATCAACCGCTCCGACACCACGGCCGTCTTCATCAACCAGCTCCGAGAGAAGATCGGCGTTATGTTTGGTTCACCTGAGACGACGCCGGGGGGGCGGGCGCTCAAGTTCTATTCCAGCGTCCGGCTCGACGTGCGTCGCATCGAGTCGATCAAGCAGGGCACCGACAGCATCGGCAACCGGGTCAAGGTCAAGGTGGTCAAGAACAAGGTGGCGCCGCCGTTCCGGGTGGCCGAGTTCGACATCATGTTCGG
>JACDBE010000340.1 GCA_013695075.1 Acidimicrobiia bacterium | reverse complement strand
GTCGTAGGGTGCCGCCATGCAGCGGCGACAGATCATGGTGGCGCTCGGGCTGTCCGCACTGGGGTGGGGCATGGCCGGGGTGGGGGTGCGGGTGGCGCTCGCGGAAGGCGTCCGCCCGCTGACCATGGTGGCGGTGCGGTCCGCCATCGTGGCTCTGGCGGTGCTGGCCATACTGTCTGCACGGCGGGAGCGGCTCCCCGCCGATCGCCAGTTCTGGCGCACCGCCGCCGTGGCCGGGTTGTTCAACATGGCGGTCCCCTTCGCCCTGTTCACCACCGCCTACCAGCACGCCTCGGCCGGGTTCGTTGGTCTGCTGGCAGCACTGATGCCGCTGACCACCGCCATCGCCGCCCACTACGCGGTCCACGACGAGCCGATGACGGCCCGCAAGCTTGGTGGGATGCTGGTGGCGCTGGTGGGGGTGGGTCTGCTGTTCGCCTCCGGGGACAGCGGGCTGGCCAGCGGGGGCCGCCCCGGGCTGGCCATCGTGCTCGGTTTGGGGGCTGTGGTCGCCGTGGGGATGTCATCGGCGTACGCCAAACGCCATCAGGGCTCGTTCACCCCGGTGGCGCTCACCGGGGTGCAGTTCCTGCTCGGCGGTTTGGCGCTGCTGCCGCTGATGCTGGTCACCGAGGGGATCCCGACCGGGATCTCAACTACCGGCTGGCTGGTGCTGGTGACGCTGGCGCTGTTCTCCAGCCTGATGCCATTTCTGCTGTTCTACTGGGTGCTGCAACGGGCCTCGGCCACCATGGCGTCGCTGTCGGGTTACGTGGTGCCGCTGATCTCGCTCATCGCCGGGGTGGTCCTGCTCGACGAGCGGGTGCAGATCGGGATCGCCGCCGGCGGTGCTCTGATCCTGCTGGGGGTGGTCCTCACCGACATGGCGGAGCGGCGCCTCACCACCGTGGGCTGAGCGGCCGTCGCATCGGCTCGCCCGGGACGCGAATGGCCTCCGGGTCGAGCGGCCGCCTACCGTTGCGTCGTGGGTCATGTCATCTTCGGAATGCTCACCTCCGTCGACGGATATGTCGCCGGTCCGCCCGGCGGTCCCGATCTGCCGATGTTCGGCGACGAACTCCATCGGCATTTCAACGACAAGCTGCGTGCAACCGCTCTGAGCATCTACGGCCGCGCCATGTACGAGGTCATGCGGTATTGGGACACCGACGAGCCGGGTCGGTCCAGCGCTCAGCAGGAGTTTGCGGCGATCTGGCGGCAGACGCCCAAGGTCGTCATTTCGACGATACTGGCGGGGGTCGGGCCCAACGCCACGCTGGTACGGGGCGTCGACGACGAACTCGATCGGATCATCGCCACCACACCCGGTGACATCGACGTCGCCGGGCCCACGCTTGCCGCCGCGCTCTGCGCTCATGGCCTGGTCGACGAGTACCACGTCTACATGCGTCCTGCTGTGCTCGGCGGCGGGAAACCATTTTTCGCCGGAGGTACAACGCTCCAGCTCCGATTGCTCGACATCGAGCAGCTGCCCGACGACACCGTCCTTCTCCGCTACGCCGGGACGGACATCAGACGATCGGCGGCGCCTTGGCTCAGTTGACGGTGCGGCGAGGCCGGGGGAGGTCGTGCTGGCGGTCTGCCCGCACCGGGTCGTCGCTTGGTGGCGGCGGCACCGCTACGGGCTGGGGACGTCTGACCAACTCGTGCTCGGCGGGGCCAGGACCGCCGGCCGCCGCCGCGGCGGGGGTGGCGGCGCGACGCCCCGATGTGGCCAGCCGATAACCGGCGTACAGCAGCACCACCCCCACCAGCAGTGACAGGGCGAAGCCGCTGCCCTCCCCGATGGCGGTCAGCGTACCCCCGAAGGCGGGGGCGAGGGCACCGGCGGTGATCAGCAGGTTGCCGCCGGCCAACCGTCGGTTGCTGCGACGGAAACGCCAGGCGCTCATCAGGGCCAGTCCGACCACCACCACGGTCCCCACCGCCCCGGCGATGATGGCGAAGACCCGGGGACCGGGGACGGTAACCCCTCCCATCTCGATGGTGAAGGCGAACAGCTCGGAGCCTTCGGGCACTCCTTCGCCGGGGAATGTGCCCGAGATGGGGGCCGCCAGCGTCACGATGGCGCCGAGGATGGCGAACACCACCACCCCGTCCTTGAACCTCCGCCCCGCCGTGTCCCCCACCACCAGGGCCACCGACCCGGCTGCCAGCAGCGGAATGTTGGCGATGCCGCCCAGCAGGTAGAAAAGGCGGAAATCGGCCTGATCCCAACCGAACCCGAGGCCCACCGCCAGCGACAGACTGGCGGCGGCGAACAGACCCAGAGCGGCGGCCCACACCCCGGCATGAAACCGCCGCCGCGACAGGTACGAGCGCCCCAGCTCGACGGCGAACCAGGTGGCGACCAGGGCGGCGAGCACGGCCAGGGCGGTATCCATCCGGGACCGACTGTAGGGCCGCCGGCACAGCCTCCTCCAGGATGTCCGGCCGCCGGACGGCCCCGATGGCGACGACAGCGGACACCAGTGCCCCCACGTGCGGCTTGACGTTGCTGGCTCGGCGATGTATACGTACATTGTGGAGCGGACACAGATCTACCTGAGCAAAGAGCAGGCGGCGGCGCTGGATCGTGAAGCGCGCCGGACCGGAACGACCCGCTCGCACCTCATCAGGCAGGCGATCGAGGCTCGCTACGGGACCGTGAAGGATGCCGATGAGACTGCGCGGGCCCTCCGTGCCACCGCCGGCCTGTGGCGCGATCGCGCCGAATCTGGCGAGGGGTACGTCGAGCGCCTGCGTACCGGCCGGCGGCTGCAGGAGCTCTACCCACAAGACGCCCCCGAGTGACCGTCCTCATCGACACTTCGGTCATCGTCGATCACCTCCGGGGCGACAAGCGCGCCGTTCGCCTGCTGGAGGAACTCTTCGGCAGCGAGAATGGCGCCTACGCGGCGACACCCACCCGAACGGAGATCATCGCCGGGCTCCGGCCGCACGAACGGGAGCCGATGGCGAGGCTGTTTGCCCTCCTGTCCTGGATCGACATCGACACCGCCATCGCCGACGCAGCAGGCGCGCTGGCGAGACGGTACCGAGCCGCGCACCAGGGAATCGACACAACCGACTACCACATCGCCGCCGCGGCGCAGTCGATCGGCGCCAGGCTGATCACCCTGAACGTGAAGCACTTCCCGATGTTCCCCGACCTGGAACCGGCGTATCGGTGACGCCGGCGGCCGTACTCGTCGACTCCAGGGCTCCGTACACTGCCGCCGGTGACCAGCGAGCCGACCCCCCACGACCGGCCCCGCCAACCATCGGCGCCTGCCGGCACACGGAGTCGATCTCGCACCGCAGCCGTCACCCGCAAGGTGGGAGTGCTGCTGGTGGGAATACCGGTGCTGGCGCTGGGTATCGCCCTCGTCCCTCTCCCCGGCCCGGGCACCCTGGTGATCCTGGCCGGTCTCGCCATTCTCTCTCTGGAGTTCGACTGGGCGGACCGGCTGGCGCAGCGGATCAGGGACGGGTTCATGTCGCTGGTCCACCGCCTCACCGGACGCGAGTGAACCGCAATCTCCGTATCCCCCTTGAGCCCGTAGGGTCCCTGCGGTGAGCGACGTCATCGTCACCGAGGAACTGGGCCACGCCTACGGCGAGCAGGTGGCCCTCCATCACGTGTCGGTCGCCATACCCGAGGGCAGGGTGGGGCTGGTGGGCGCCAACGGGGCGGGGAAGACCACACTCATCCGCATCCTGTTGGGAATCCTCGATCCCTCGGTCGGCAGCGCCACCGTGTTCGGGCACAGCCCGCACCGCGAACCGATCGCAGTGCGGTCCCGGCTCGGATACATGCCCGAGCTCGACTGCCTCCCGGTGGCCCAGACCGCCGCCGACTTCATGGTGTACGCCGCCGAGCTGGCCGGCATCCCGTCCCGTGCCGCCCGCCAGCGCGCCTCTGACGTGCTCACCCTGGTGGGGCTCGACGAGGAACGCTTCCGCCCGATGGGCGGCTTTTCCACCGGGATGAAACAGCGGGCCAAGCTGGCGCAGGCGGTCGTCCATGATCCAGATCTGGTCCTCCTCGACGAGCCGACCGCGGGTCTCGATCCCGAGGGGCGTGACGAGATGCTGGGGCTCATCTCCCGATTGGGTGGCTTCGGGATCAACGTGGTCACCTCCTCGCACGTGCTGTCCGACATCGAACGCACCTGCGATTGGGTGGTGATGCTCGACGAGGGCCGGGTGCTCCGCCAGGGACCACTGCACACCCTGCTCGCCTCCGACACCGTCGAGGTGGAGCTGTTCGACGATCCGGACCTGATGATCAAACACCTGACGGCGGCCGGCGCTGCCGTCGACCGGGACGGCCATCGCCTTACGGTCTCGGTGGCCGACGGCGACGTCAACGACCTCATCCTCGACGCCGTCGTCACCTCGGGAGCCGGTATCCGGCGCATGGGCACCCGGGCGCAGAGCCTGGAGGATGTCTACCTGCGAACGGGTGACCAGCCGTGAGCGACCGCGGCGCCGTCTTCGACCTGGGATACAAACCGCATGACGGTCCCCGGCTGGGGCGGGGCGCCGCCATCCGGGCCACGGTCAAGGACGGGGTGCGACGGGTGCTCGGGTTGCGCCGCAACTTCCGAAAGAAGATCTTCCCTTGGATGCTGTTCGCCATTGCCTTGCTGCCGGCGGTGGTGTTCGTCGGTCTGGTGTTTTTCACCAGTCAGCTGGCCGGTGCCGACATCATCGACACCCCGTTCGCCAACCACGCCACCTACTTCGACCTTGCCTCGGTGTCGGTGCTGCTGTTCTCGGCTCTGGCCGGCCCCGAACTGCTCATCCCCGACCGCGCCGAAGGTGTGCTCGGCGTCTACGCCTCCCGCCCCCTCACCGGCGGCGACTATCTGGCGGCGCGGGCCGGCGCCCTCGGCGTTGTCCTGCTCGGGTTCATGTTGATTCCCCAATTGCTGCTCTACTTCGGGTTCGCCGCCCTGGAACCGGGCGGGTTCGTCTCCAACCTGGGCTCGAGCGCCGGCGAGATCCCGAAGTTCCTCGGTGCCGCCGTGGGGTACCTGGCCGGGTATGGCGCCCCGGCGCTGTTGGTGGCGGCGACGGTGAAGCGGACCACGGTCGCCTCCGGCATCTACGTTGCCGCCATGTTCGTCCTCGAGGCCGTTGCCAATGGGTTGGTGGAAAGCGGCACCAGCGCCGCCGGGGTCCTCGCCCTGGTCGAGCATCCCGCCGCCATCCGCGACGCCTTCTACGACCAACGCTCCGACCTGGTGATGTATCAAGCCGGGTTCGA
>JACDBE010000319.1 GCA_013695075.1 Acidimicrobiia bacterium | reverse complement strand
GGGCGCGGGTGATGCCCTCCAGCACCGGGTCCACCGCCTCCAGGTGGCTGGGGTTGGCGGCCACCTCGACACCCACCTTGCGCCCGTCGGGGGTGACGTGGATCCCGCGGGCGCCCAGGTGGTATTTGACGTCGCCGGAGAAGTTACCGGCGTCATCGGGTTCCTCGTGCCCCACGAACTCGTGGAAGATGGCCGCCAGGTCCTTTTGGGCGGTGTTGGCCAGCACGTTGAGCCGCCCCCGGTGCGCCAGCCCTAGCACCACGTCCTCCACCCCGGAGTCGGCGGCGGCGTTGAGCAGGACGTCGAGTAGCGGGATCAGGCTCTCCGCACCCTCCAGGCTGAACCGTTTGGCGCCGAGGAACTTGGTATGGAGGAAGCGCTCGAAGCTCTCCGCTTCGATCAGCTTGGCCAGCAGCCTGCGTTTCTCGGCGGTGCTGATGGGCGGCACCGGCCGTTCGGCGTGCTCCTGGATCCACAGCTTCTGATCGGGTTCCTGGATGTGCATGTACTCGATGCCGGAGGTGCGGCAGTAGGCGTTGCGGAGGACCCCGAGGATCTCGCCCAGCGTCATCCGGGCCCGGCCCGCCAGCCCACCGGTGGCGAACTCCCGGTCGAGGTCCCACAGGCTGAGACCGTAGGCGATGGGGTCGAGCTCGTCGTGGATCTTGGGCGGCTGCTGGCGCAGCGGATCGAGGTCGGCGATGAGGTGGCCGCGCACCCGGTACATGTTGATCAGCTGGAAGATGCGGGCCTGCTTCTCCGCCCACGCCTGGGATCCCGGTGCCGGGTTGGAGTCGACCGCCCACCGCACCGGGACGTAGGGGACGTCCATGGCCCGGAAGATCTCGTCGTAGAAGTCGTCCTCGCCCAGCAGCAGTTCATGCACCCGGGCCAGGAACATCCCGCTCTCCGCACCCTGGATTATGCGGTGGTCGTAGGTGCTGGTCATGGTCAGGGTGCGGCCCAGCCCCACCCGGGCCAGCGCCTCGGGATCGGATCCCTCGTACTCGGGAGGGAACCCGATGCGGCCCACCCCGACGATGACCCCCTGGTCGGGCATCAACCGGGGCACCGACTGCACGGTGCCCACCGTGCCCGGGTTGGTCAGGGTGGCGGTGGTGCCGGCGAAGTCGTCGGGAGTGATCGACCCGGCGCGCACCCGGGCCACCACCTCCTCGTAGGCCTGCCAGTAGTGCTTGAAGTCCATGTCGTCGACCTGCTTGAGGTTGGGCACCAGCAGGGTGCGCCCGCCGCCCTTCTTGGGCAGATCCATGGCCAGACCGAGGTTGATGTGCTCGAAGGCGACCCGGGCCGGTTTGCCGTCGACCTCGGTGTAGGCGGCGTTCATCGACGGCTGCTCGCACAGGGCGCGCACCACCGCCCACCCGATGAGGTGGGTGAAGCTGACCTTGCCACCCTCGGCCCGCCTGGCCAGCTGGTTGTTGATGATGGTGCGGTTGACCTCGAGCAGCTTGGCGGGGAAGGTGCGCACCGAGGTGGCGGTGGGGATCTCCCTGCTAGCGCCCATCCGCTCGGCGATGGTGGCCGCGGCCCCCTTGAGGATCTCGATTCCCTCGGCATGATCCGGACGCGCCGGCTGCGGCTGAGGATCGGGCGCCTCCGGGCTTTCCGTGGGGGGATCGGGTATCACGTCTGTTCTGCCGGTCGCCTCCGGTGCTCCCCGGTACTCCGTGGTCCCGGTCGGCGCTGCCGGGACTGCGGCTGCGTCCGGCTGCACCGCATCGTGTGCTGTCACCGTGGCAGTTGACGCCGCAGGACCAGAGGCAACCGTCCGGGAGGCGGCGGCGGTGGGTAGCGCTGGTGGCGGTGCCGCCGGCTCCCCGGCCGAACCGGCGCCGTCACCGGTGGGGATCTCGCCGTTGCCCTCGAAGTAGCGCCGCCACGCCTCGCTCAGGCTCCCCGGCGCCACCTGGTAGCGCTCGTACATGTCCTCGACCAGCCAGTCGTTGCCGCCAAAGCCGCCCGCTGTTGCTGCCATACCGACATGGTACGACGCCGACCGAAGCCCCGTTGACCGACGGCTCACACCAGCTTGGCAGTGGGCTTACCTTTCGCGGCCGAGCTCTCCGCTGTGCGAGTTGTTGACACGAGTGACCGAAATCCTCCGACGAGTCGGCAGGGGCGGCACTCCGACGAGGCAGAAACCGCACCAGGGGACTGATCCACGACGAGCACCCCTCTCCCACCCAGTCTCCACCCAGCAACCCCGCCGTCGACCTCGGCTGGTCCACCCCGCAGGCAGAGACAGACGTGAGGGTGCCGATCTGAGCGAGACGGGGGAGGACGCGACCCGGGTCGCTATCCGGCGATGCTGGCCAGGGCGATCTCGATCATGTCGTTGAAGGTTGACTGGCGTTCGTCGGCGGTGGTGGCTTCGCCGGTGCGGACGTGGTCGGAGATGGTGAGGATGGCCAGGGCGGCGGCGCCGTACTCGGCGGCTACCCCGTACAGCCCGGCGGCCTCCATCTCCACGGCGAGCACCCCCATCTTCTCCAGGGTGTCGAACACCGAGAAGTCGGGGTGGTAGAACAGGTCGGCGGAGAACACGTTGCCCACCCGCACCGTCTCGCCACGGGCCTCGGCGGCGTCGACGGCCCGCCGCAACAGCCCGTGGTCGGCGATGGCGGCGTAGTCG
>JACDBE010000336.1 GCA_013695075.1 Acidimicrobiia bacterium | reverse complement strand
GGAGGGGCCCGCCCCCGTCCCGAACGATGATTGAATGTCCCCATGGCGCCCGCTTCGGTGTTCGATGGGGTCCTGGCCACGGACCAGTACCAGCTCACCATGGCCCAGCTGTACTTCGAGGAGGGGCTGGCCGACCGCACCGCCCAGTTCGACTACTTCTTCCGCAGCAACCCCGACTACGGCACTCACCAGGCCGGCTACTGCATAACCGCCGGGCTTGATTGGCTGCTGGGGTGGATGGAGCATGTGCGGTTCGGCGAGCGGGACCTGCAGATCCTCCGTGACCAGGCCACGGGCGGCGGTGGGCGGCGATTCTCCGCAGGGTTTCTCGATTGGCTCGGTGAGCATGGCGACTTCTCCGCCGTCGAGGTAGACGCCGTCGCCGAGGGTCGGGTGGTCCATCCCAATGTCCCGGTCGCCATCGTGCGCGGGCCGCTGGCGATGGCGCAGATCCTGGAGACGGCGTTCCTCAACCGGCTCAACTACCCGACCCTGGTGGCCACCAAGGCGTCACGAGTGAAGGAGGCGGCCCGCGGCAGGCCCGTCCTCGAGTTCGGGATGCGGCGCGGCCCCGAAACTGGGGTGCATGCCGGGGGGAGGGGAGCACTGATCGGCGGGGCCGACGCCACCTCCAACCTGGCGCTGGCCACCGCCAACGGCATCGACGCCAAGGGCACCCACGCCCATTCCATGGTGCAGGTGTTCATGGCGCTGGGCATCGGCGAATTGGAGGCGTTCCGGCGGTTCGCCCGGCTCTATCCCGACGAGTGCACCCTGCTCGTCGACACCATCGACGTCCTCGACTCCGGGGTGCCCAACGCCGTCACCGTGTTCAAGGAACTGGCGACCGCCGGCCATCGCCCCGCCGGGATCCGCATCGACTCGGGGGACCTGGCCCACCTGGCCATCAGATCGGCGGCTCTGCTCGACGAGGCCGGATTCGGGGACGTTCCCATCGTGCTGTCGTCCGACCTCGACGAGCTGGTCATCTGGCAGATCCTCTCCCAGATCGACACCGAGGCCGTCCGCTACGGTCTGGACCCGGCCGGCGTCGTCGGTCGGATGGTGTTCGGCGTGGGCACCAGGCTCATCACTTCCCACGGCGACCCGGCGCTCGGTGGGGTGTACAAACTCGTGGCGGTGCAGGACGCCGCGGGCGACTGGCTGCCGGCCATCAAGGTGTCCGAGGATGTGGCCAAGGTGGCGGTGCCGGGGGCCAAGCAGGTCTACCGCCTCTACTCCGGCGACGGGTTGGCAACCGCCGACTTGATCGCCGTGGCCGGCGAGTACCCGTTCACCGCAGACACCGTCGATCTGTTTCACCCCCACCGCGAGGTGAACCGCCGGCTGGCGACGGCTGACATCACCAAGGTGGAGGAACTGCTGGGCGCCGTGTTCCGCAATGGTCGCCGGGTCGATCCAACGCCCACCCTGGCACAGTTGCGACAACGGCAGGAGCGAGACCTGGAGCAGCTCCACCCTGGGGTGCGGCGGCTGGTCAATCCCCACATCTACCACGTGTCGCTCACCGCGGCCATGAAGCAGCGGCAGCGGGAGCTGGTGCGGGCTGCGCTCGACTCGGCTGTCTGATCAGATCACCGATGCGCCGGCGGCGACCACGGCGGCTACCGCCCGGGCTCCGTCACCGGGCGCAGGTTGACGGCGCGGGTGGCGTCGGCGATGACGGTGGCGGTCAAGCCTTCGCTGATAGCGTCAACGGCGGTCTCCTTCACGCAGTAGTCGAGGGCCAGCCCGGCGATCACTACCCGTTCCACCCCCCGGGAGCGCAAGCTGTCGGCCAGTCCGGTGGTGGACTGCTCGGCGGACTCCGGGTCCCGCAGGTTGAAGGCGGAGTAACCGTCCTCGCCACCAACACCCTTCCGTATCCGGATGGCGTTGTCCACCACCACCAGGTCGGGGTAGAACTCGGCGCCCCATGTGTCAGCGACGCAGTGCACCGGCCACATGCCGCCGTCCTTGGCGAAGTGGGGGGTGGACCGGGGATGCCAGTCCTGGGTGTAGACGATGACCGCCCCCGCATCCTGGGCGGAGGCGACCTGTTGGTTGATCAGCTCGGCCACTTCCTCCCCCCCGGCAACGTACAGGCTGCCGGTGCGGTCGGCGAAGTCGTTCTGCACATCGACGACGAGCAATGCTGCTGCCGGGTCGTATCCCATGCCACCAAGGGCAGCAGCCGCCCCATCGGGCAGAGCGCCGCCGGTCAGGCTCGCAAAATGTGGTCTGCCCGATCTTGCCCGATGCGTTAGTGTTCACTAACGTATGAGCAATGGTAGACGCCTTCTCCGCAGCGGCCGAGCCGAACCGGCGACGGATCCTTCAGCTGTTGGCCTCGCGACCGCGCACGGTAGGGGAGGTCGCCGCCGAGTTCCCCGTGACCAGGTCGGCGATCTCCCAGCACCTGCTGCTACTGGCCTCCGCTGGTCTGGTCGCCGCCGAGCGGCACGGTCGCCAACGGCACTACCGCGTGCTGCCCTCGGGTCTGCGGAAGGTGCAGGCCGAGATCGACCGATTCTGGACCGACGAGCTGGACCTCCTTGTCACCGACGCCCAGCTGAGGAGCAAGACATGACCTTCACCAAGACCGTGTTCCTGCCGGTGACACCGGACGAGGCGTTTGCGCTGGTCACCGAGCCGGAACGGCTGCGGCGCTGGCAGACCGTCTCGGCCGTCGTCGACCTGCGGGCCGGCGGCGAGTACCGCTGGGTGGTGACCCCGGGCCACATCGCGGCCGGGACCTATCGCGAGGTCGAGCTGGGTCGGCGCGTGGTATTCGGCTGGGGATGGGAGGGCAATGACGATCTCAAGCCCGACGCGTCGACCGTGACCGTGACCGTCGAGCCGATGGAGGGTGGTTCCTCGGTCACGCTGGTGCACGAGGGCCTCACCGACGAGCAGGCAGCGCGGCATGCCGAAGGCTGGACCCATTACTTCGAGCGCCTCGAGCGCCTGGCCACCACCGGCGACGCCGGTCCGGACCAGTGGGCCGCCGTCGAGCCAAGCCCCTTGCCGACGTCACGTAAAGCAACCGACACGACAATGCAAGGAGAACCAAGATGACCAAGTACCTGTTCGTCTACCACGCCCCGATGACGCCGGCCGACGCCGCAGCCCCTACCGACGAGCAGATGGAGGCCGCCATCGGGGAGTGGAACGCATGGGCTGAGCGGGTCGGCGACGGCATGGTCGATTTCGGCACCCCGCTGGCGGGCGGCACCCGGGTCAGCCCCGAGGGCACCGCCCCCAGCACCCGTGAGGTCGCCGGCTACTCGTTGATCGAGGCCGACAGCATGGATGCCGCCCTGGATCTGGCCAAGAACCACCCGCACCTGAACATGCCGGGAGGCTGCGAGATCGAGGTCCACGAGGCCCAGCCGATCCCGGGCATGTAAGGAGCTGCGCGAGGGAGCTCGGGCGGTTGGGGCTGGGGCCCCCAACCGCACCGCGATGAGGCGACAGCCGAAGAGCCGACAACAAGAGCTGGTGCGGCCAGGACCGATCCCGGCTGTCGGTACGTTGCCGGTGGGTACGATCGGCGCCCCATCGACCAGGAGGCGGACATTGAGCGAGTTCATCGAGCAGGGTGCGGTCAAGGTGATCGAGGTCATCGGTATCTCCACCGTCAGCTTCGACGACGCTGTCAAGGCGGCGGTGGCCAAGGCGGCGGAGAGCATCAGCGGGATCACCGGTGTCGAGGTGGTGAGGATGAACGCCAGGGTCACCGACGGGGGCATCAGCCAGTACCGGGTCAACTGCAAGCTGGCGTTCGCCGTCCGCTGAAGCCCCAACCTAAGGCTGTGGCATGTCGTCACGACCTGTAATCCGCTGAAGTTGGCGCGCTACGGGCACAGTGCCGACGGCGATCCGAACAGGGATCGCCCCGACGCTCAACCGCCGGCTTCTTCCAGCGGCACCGGGGTGCTCACCCGACCCGCAAACGCCAGCCGCTCGGTGAAGCCCGCCTGGCGCGCCGCTGCCACCACCTTGTCGAAGTCCTCGCCGGCGCCATCCGGTCGATGGGTGTCGCTGGCCAGGGTGATCCCGACCCCGGCGCGGTGGAAGGCGGCGAGGAAGTCGGCCGCCGGGTAGATCTCGGCACAGACCTGGCGCAGCCCGGCACTGGAGACCTCGACGGCCGTTCCGGTGGCAGCCGCCGCCGTCGCCACCGATTGGTACCACCCGTCGGGGTCGACGGTCGGCCGGAACCCACTGCGCTTCACCTTGTCGGCATGGGCGAGGACATCGACGGCGCCACTGGCGGCGAGTGCCGTCTCGACGGCGAAGTACTCCTCGTAGACCCGGTCGATGCCGCGTCGATGGAACTCGAACGAGGCCTCGTCATGGTCGAAGGCGAAGCCGCCCACCCAGTGGACCGCACCAACAAGGATGTCCCACGGGTACGGGGCGATCAGGTCGAGGGCGGCGTCAATGGTTTCGGGGAAGAAGTCGACCTCGAGCCCGAGCAACACGGGAAGCCCCCTGTCCTTGGCGGTGACGACGGCCGTGACGTATTCGTCGAGGTGGAAGGTCCGCTCGGCGGTGACGAATCTGATGGTCGTACTGGCAACTTCGGCGCTCTCCCCCTCCCAGAAGCGACCCAGGATCGGCTCCGACTCCACCATGCGGTAGAGGTGCTCGGTGAAACAGATCTCGCCCAGACCCCGCTCCCTCGCCCGCGCTACGTACCGCTCAATGTGGTCCTGGGGGAAGGAGTGCGGATCCAGATCGCCCGGTCGCCTGGTGTGGGGATGGAGGTGGACGTGATAGTCGCCCATGCCGGCGACCCTAGCCCCGTCGATCCCCACCGGTGAGCCGGTGGACCGTCGGTTCGGTTGCGGGTCACCGGACGGAGGTTGTCGCCCTTAGCGGTGGGTCGTCTCGTCCTCGAGAGCGAGGAGGCGATAGGCCTCGACGCGATCCGATCTCCCCTTGACGGCGACGTATCCCATCGGTTCGATCCGTGCCCCGGAGAGACGCCGCAACGTCTCGGCGCCGATGGCGACCTCACCGGGACCGGCCACGCTCTCCAGACGGGCGGCGACATTGACGGCGTCCCCGATGGCGGTGAAGGTCCGTCCCCCTGCCGTTCCCAGCACCCCGACAGCCACCTCCCCGGTGTTCACCCCCACCCGGAAGCGGGGCCAGTGGTGGTGGTCGGCGGCAACGGCGGTGGCGGCGGCCTGGATCGCCAGCGCCGCCCCGGCGGCCCGCACCGCGTGGTCGGGCTGGTCGCCACGGGTGTTGAACGTGGCCATGATGGCGTCGCCAACCAGCCGGTCGATGTCGCCACCGAACCGCTCCACGACGGGGGGGATGGCCTCGGTGTAGTAGGCGTTGAGCATGGCGGTGACCTGCTGCGGGGTGTGCCGCTCGGAGAACCCGGTGAACCCGGCCAGGTCGGCGAAGAGCACGCTGATCTCCCGCTGCGCCGAAGCGGTGTCGGGTAGGTAGAGACCGACCCACCGCTCTTCACGCCAGGACCGCTGCGCCGCCACCGCCACCACCACGAAGGCGGCCAGCATCAGCAGGTGCCACTCCCACCACGAGGCGTGCCAGTTGCGTCCCCACGCCACCGCCACCATGGCCTCGGCGAGCAGGGTGAAGGCCGCCGCCATCGACAGCGGCAGGGGAGAGGCACGATGACGCGGGGTGCGCAGATAGCGCACCACCGCCACCGCATAAAGGACCACTCCCATCGCCGCCAGGACCAGCAGCGGACCTGAGGCCCGCTCGGGGGCATTAGGGTTGTCCAGCGGACCGAAGCGGGCCACCGAAGCCACTCCCCAGGCGACCATCACCCCGACCAGCGTCCACTGCAGCATCCCGGCGCGACGCATCACCCCCCGGGCGGTAGCTTGGCCCGGGTCGGCGCTGGAGGCGGCGGCGAACACCGCGGCCACCACCAGCCCCACCGGGGTGGCCAGGGCGAACCCGGCGTTGGTGGCGTCGAGGAGGACGCCCGGAGTGGCCAGGGCGTGCAGCCCCAGAAAGCCGGCGGCGGACAGGAAGGCCAGCGACACCAGGAACACCCGGGCATCACCGCGGCGGCGAGCGGCGGTCCCGGTCCCGTACGCCAGGGCGGCGTTGATGCCCCCGGCGGCGAGCACCAGCCAGAAATGGGAGGGCTGATGCTGCCACTCGCCGTCGAGCTCGGGTCTGGCGATGAGCAATGCCAGACCAGCCAGCGGTAGCAAGAAAAGACCGGCAATGGCGATCATCCGCAGGCGGTCGGGGGCGGTGGCGGGCGGCCCGGTGCCGCCAAGCCCCTCGAAGGGAACCCCGGACCGGGTCATGTCGGCGGCCTCCCGGCGAGCTGGTTGAGGTGGGTATGGACCTGAGAGATCACCACCGAGCCCTCACCGACCGCCGACGCCACCCGCTTCACCGATCGCCGCCGCACATCGCCGACGGCGAAGACGCCGGGCAGCGACGTCTCCAGCGGCTGCGGTGATCGCACCGCCTTCAGCCCTTTCTCAGCCCACGCCTCGTCGATGTCGTCACCGGTGAGCAGGTATCCCCAGCGGTCGCGCAGCACCTCAGAGGGGAGCCATTCGGTCATCGGCGTGGCACCGATGAGGATGAACAACCCGTCGGTGGAAGCCACGGCGTCGGTCATGTGGACCAGGTCGCGCACCAAGATGTGGTCCAGGGCGTGCTCGCCGCCACCGCCGACGACCTCGGCGTCGAGCTTCACCTCGACACCGGCGGCGGCCAGTTCCTCGATGAGGTACGCCGACATGCTCTCTGCCAGGGATGGGCCACGGACCAGCAGGGTCACCGCGGCGGCGTAGCGGGCCAGGTGGAGGGCGGCCTGGCCAGCGGAGTTGCCGCCACCGACGACGTGGGCCACCCGGCCCGTCAGCGCCTTGGCCTCGAAGGCCGACGCCCCGTAGTACACCCCGGCGCCGTGCAACGCCTCCAGCTCGGGGACATCGAGCCGCCGGTAGGTGACCCCGGTGGCGAGCACCACGCTGCGGGTGCGCAGTTCCTCACCGGGAGACACCGTCACCACCAGCAGGTCACCGTCCGGGCTCAGCCCGACCGCCTCCCGGGTGAGGGCGAACCGGGTGCCGAACACCCATGCCTGCTGGTAGGCGCGCTGGATGAGTTCGGCTCCGCCGATACCTCGCGAGAACCCCAGGTAGTTGCGGATCAG
>JACDBE010000335.1 GCA_013695075.1 Acidimicrobiia bacterium | reverse complement strand
GTACAGCTCCCACTGCGAGGTGGTGATCCTGGCGTGCTTGTTGGAGTCCGAGTACCCCAGCATCACCTCCTGCATGTCGCCGCGCAGCCGCACCAGCTGCCGGTACGGGGGGAACGACAGCAACGTGTCGAGCACCCGATCGGCGGCGCGCACCTCGTCGGTGGTCTCGAACAGGGGGACGAACCCGATGCGGGCCACGTCGGCGGTGAGGTCGACCAGCCCGGCCTCACGGGCGAGGAGCACGGCGGCGAGCACGTCGTCGGCCCCCCTGGTCTCGGAGATGATGTAGCTCTCGATGACATCGGGGCCGAACCGGTCGAGGGCGTGACGCACCGTGCGCAACGTGGTCAGGGTGTCGGCGGCCTCGCCTTCGATGGGTGTGGCGATGGACGACAGGGGCCGCCGCCCGGCCAGCTCCCTGGCGAGCACGGCGGTTCGAGCGGTGCGGTCTTCCGGGTAGTCGATGTCGAGGCGGGCGAACAACCCAGCGAGCATGCGGTGGTGAGGGACTGCGTGTTGGCGGATGTCCATCGTCGCCAGGTGGAACCCGAAGGCGGCCACCCGACGGATGAGCCGATCCAGCGAGCCCCGCGCCATGAGATCCCCCTTGTTGTCCAGCAGAGACCGGCGCATCACCGTCAGCTCGGCAAGGAGCTCGTCGGCGGTGCGGTAGTCCCGACCCGGCTGGTGCGGGGTGTCGTCGGCATAGCGGCGCCGGGTGTTGACCAGCCGCTGGTGGATGAAACCGATCTTCTGCCGGTACGGCTCGCTCGCGGAAAGGTCGGTGTACACCCGTTGGGTGGCGGGCAGGTGGCGGGCGTCCTCGGCGAGGGCGGCGGTGAGCTCGTCGGAGACGGCGACGATGCGGTCGGAGGGGGACAGGTCGGTGGCGAGCCGCTCCACGGCGGCGATCGTCTCCCGCAGCGCATGATCGTGCTGAACCGCCAGCACCCGCATGGTGACCTCGGCGGTGACGTTGGGATTGCCGTCCCGGTCGCCCCCCACCCAGGTGCCGAAGGTGAGCGGCCGGGCATCGGGGGGCAGGTCGATTCCCAACCGCCGCAGCTGATGGGCCAGTTCGTCGAGGACGTCCGCAGATACATCGCGGAAGATCTCGTCGAAGTAGTACATCACCAGCCGGGCCTCGTCGATGGGGTCGGGCCGTTCCCGGCGTAGCTCGTCGGTCTGCCAGATGAGGTCGACCATCTCGGCCAGACGGCGTTCCAGGCGGGCCGAGGCGGAGTCGGTGAGATCGGCATCGGCGGTGTCCTCGAGCAGCCCGGCGATGCGGGTGGTCTTGGTGAGGATGGAGCGTCGGGCGGCCTCGGTGGGGTGGGCGGTGAACACCGGACGCAGTTGCAGGTTGGCAACCACCTCGGCCACGACCTCGCCGGGCAGCCCGGCGGCGATGATCCGGTCGACGGTGGCCTCCAGCCAACCGGTGCGTTCCGTGGTGGAGCCCTGCTGGTCGAGCCGGTTGGTCTGCTCGGCGACGTTGGCCAGGTAGAAGTACGACGAGAAGGCCCGCACCAACTGGATGGTGGTGTCGAGGTCGAGCGAGCCGAGCAGGTCGACCAGCTCCCCTGGTGCCGCCGGGTCGGGCGGCTCGCCGTCGCTGCCTCGGATCCGTTTGGTCAGGGCTCGCACCCGCTCCACCAGCTCGAGCAGCTCGGGCCCCACCTGACGCACCAACGTCTCGCCCAGCATGTGGCCCAGCAGCCGGATGTCGGCCCGCAGCTTGGCGTCCTGGGTCGACGTGGCCTCGTGCATCGCCCGGCGAGGGTAGCCAGCCGTGCCTAACGTGCCCGGCTTCGAGACTCGGAGGACTCCGATGGCAGACGACCAGCCCAGGCGGCTTGCCAGACGCCTTGGGTTGGGGGACGCGGTGGTCGTCGGGTTGGGGGCGATGCTGGGTGCCGGGGTGTTTGCCGCCATCGGTCCGGCGGCAGCGGCGGCGGGCTCGTGGTTGCTGGTCGGGTTGGGTTTGGCGGGGGTGGTGGCCTACGCCAACGCCACCTCGTCGGCGCAGCTGGCCGCCGTGTACCCCGAGGCGGGGGGAACGTATGTGTACGGGCGACACCTGCTGGGCCCGTTCTGGGGTTACCTCGCCGGGTGGGGGTTCGTGGTGGGCAAGACCGCCAGCCTGGCCGCCATGGCGCTCACCGTCGGCGCCTACGCCTTCCCCGGCCAGGCACGTGTGGTTGGGGTGGGCGCCGTGGTGGCGATGACCGCGGTCAACCTAGCGGGGATACGCAAGACCGCCGCCGTCACCCGGGTCATCGTGGCCGTGGTGTTGCTCGCCCTGGCCGCCGTCGTCGCAGGCGGGCTGTCCGGCGCGGCGGCCTCGGTCGGCAACCTATCCGCTGCCAACCCGGGCGGGCTCGGCGGGGTGCTCCAAGCGGCCGGGCTGCTGTTCTTCGCTTTTGCCGGGTACGCCCGCATCGCCACCCTCGGCGAAGAGGTGGTCGACCCGGAGCGCACCATCCCCCGGGCCATCCCGCTCGCCCTCGGTATCGCCCTGGCGGTCTACGCCGTCGTCGCCGTCGCCGCCCTGGTGGCGGTGGGACCGGAGATCTTGGCCGCAGCCAACGCCCCGCTGGCCGCCGCCGTCGCCGGCACCCCGTGGTTGGTGGGAGTGGTGCGGGTGGGTGGGGCGGTGGCCGCCCTCGGGGTACTGCTGTCGCTGCTGGCGGGAGTGAGTCGCACCTCCTTCGCCATGGCCCGCAACGGGGAGCTGCCCCGCTGGCTGGGGGCGGTGCACCCCTCCACCAGGACGCCTTATCGCGCCGAGGTGACCGCCGGTGTGGTGACGGTGGCCGTGGTGGCAGTGGCCGACCTGCGCGACGCCATCGGATTCAGCTCGTTCGCCGTGCTCAGCTACTACGCCATCGCCAACGCCTCGGCGTGGCGGCAACCACCCCAGCAGCGTCGCTGGCCCCGCCCACTTCCCGTGATCGGTGTCATCGGGTGCGTGGTGCTCGCCCTGGCGCTGCCGCTGGGTGCTGTGATCGGCGGAGCGGTCGTGCTGGCCCTGGGAGCAGCCATCTGGCTGGTGCGCCACCGCACGTGATGGACGGCGGCGGGCTGCTGGTGGCCACCTCGGCGGCTAGGCGTACGGTTCGCTGCGGGAACGGAACTGGCGCTCCAGGGCGATCCACAGCATGCGGGAGTGGGGGTGGAACAGGATGGGCACCACCAGCCCGACGGCGGCGCCGGCGACGGTGATCGCCGTCCAGGCGACATCGGGCCAGGTGAGCACCATCGCACCGAGGACCACGCCGAGGACCGCCACCATGGCCACCATCAGGTTGATGGTCACCGCTCCCAGCCAGTAGCCCTCCGTTCGCTCGAAGACAAGTCCGCAGCGGGGGCAGGGGTCGGTCATGGCCAACCGCCAGGTGAAGATCCCGGTCGATCCGCAGCGGGGGCAACGCAACAGCAGGGCCCGGCGCAGCGCGGTGCGCGCCGACGGCCGTGGCCAGTCCATGACCGGACGGTAGCGGTCCCCTCCCTCTTCCCGTCTGGCCCCGGCGCCGGCACGCCGCCGGTTGGCGCATCTCCGGGGTACTGGCAACATGGAGCCTCCCAAGTCGAGGTTCCGTTGGATCGACCCATCGTCGTTATCGCCGAGAGCATCTCGCCGGCGGCGGTTGCCGCCCTCGAGGCCGTTGCTCGCCCCGTCGACGCCACTGGCGACGATCGCGAGTCGCTGCTCGGCCGGCTCCACTCCGCTCATGGTCTCATCGTCCGCTCCGCCACCAAGGTGGACGCCGAGCTGCTCGCCGCCGCCCCGGTGCTGCGGGTAGTGGGACGCGCCGGGATCGGAGTCGACAACATCGACGTTGCCGCCGCCACGTACACCGGCGTCATGGTGGTCAACGCCCCCGACGCCAACACCATCTCCGCCGCCGAGCACACCATGGCGTTGTTGTTGGCGCAGGCCCGCCGCATCCCCGCTGCCGACGCCTCATTGCGCTCCGGCAAATGGGACCGCACCTCGTTCCAGGGCGTCGAGCTGCACGGTAAGACGCTGGGGATCCTCGGTCTGGGGCGGATCGGCACCTTGGTGGCGCAGCGGGCGTCGGCGTTCGGGATGCGGGTTGTGGCCCACGATCCCTTCGTCGGTGACGACCGGGCACGGCGCATCGGGGTGCGCATGGGCTCGCTGGCCGACGTGCTGGCCGAGTCCGACTTTGTCACCATCCACCTGCCTCGGACCAGGGAGACCGAGGGGTTGATCGATGCCGCCGCCCTGCGACTGACCAAGCGCGGGGTGCGCATCGTCAACGTGGCCCGGGGCGGGATCGTCGACGAGCAGGCCTTGGCGGACGCCATCGTCTCCGGTCACGTGGGCGGCGCCGCCGTCGATGTCTTCGCCGTCGAGCCCACCACGGACAGCCCGCTGTTCGGGCTGGAGCACGTGGTGGTAACCCCCCACCTGGGGGCATCCACCGTGGAGGCCCAGGACAAGGCGGGCCTGGCGGTGGCGTCGGCGGTGGCGGCGGCGCTGGCCGGAGGACTGGTGCCGTCGGCGGTCAACCTCGATCTCGGGCCCAAGTTGTCGGACGATGCCCGTCCCCACGTAGAATTGGCGGAGCGGCTGGGCCGCCTCTTCGCCCAATGGGCGCGCGGTCTGCCCGCCCAGCTGGTGGTGCTCGCCCAGGGCCGGGAGGCGGCGCCGTCGATCCGAGCCGTCGCCTTGGGGGCGATGAAGGGTGCCCTGCAGGCGAGCAGCGACGAGCTGGTGACCTACGTCAACGCCACCATGGTGGCGGAGCGACGGGGGATGGTGGTGTTGGAGGAGGCCTCGCCGCAGCGGGGCGAACATCGCTCCCTGGTGCGTCTCAGCGGCGAGGTGGGCGGCGAGCAGCGCACCGTGTCCGGGTCGGTGGTGGGAGACCGGGGTGACGTGCTGGTGGACGTCGACGGTTACGTGTTGGAGTTCCCGCTCAGCACCCACATGCTGCTGCTGGCCAACACCGACATCCCCGGGGTGATCGGCCGGGTGGGAACCACCCTGGGCGACGCCGCCATCAACATCGCCGACATGGCGGTGGGCCGCTCGGCCTCGGGGGGCGCCATGATGGGGATCAGCGTCGATCAGGAACCGGCTGCCGCCGTGATGGACCGGCTGCGCCGCCTCGACGGCGTCCTCAAGGCAGCCTCGATCCGCCTGCCATGAGCCGGGTGTAGGGGGGAGTCACCTGAGCCACGTGATCAGCCATCCCACGGCGAGCCCGTAGAGGCCGGCGACCACGTCGTCGGCGGTGATGCCCAGCGGTGGGGGGAGGCTCTCGGCGGCGGCGACGCCGGGGGCGATCTTGAAGATGTCCAGCAGTCGAGCCACCACCACCGCAGCCACCCAGGGAATGCCGGCCAGCCCCACCATCGCCACCAGCGTGCCGGCGATCTCGTCGATCGAAACCCAGCCGGGGTCATCGGTCATAGGTGCCGTGGCCCACATCGAAATGGCGACGGCCACCAGGGCGACCCCGAGATCGATCCACCACGGTGACGGCAGCAACACCAGCCCGATGGCTACGGCGACCAGGGCTCCCAGCGTTCCTGCTCCGGTGTCGCTACCCCACAGCCGGCGGGCCAACAGCCCGCTGCCGAACCCGGCGGCGACCATCCGGCGCATCGGTCAGGCGCGCTGCGGCGCCCGGCGCCCCATGCGGGTAGGCAACGAGAACACCAGTTGGTGGGTCAGCCCCACCCCGGCCACTACGGCGGCGACGTAGCCGACCCCCCACCACCCCAGGCCGACGGCGGTGTCGACGATGCTGGGTGGTTCGGTCAGCATCCGCCACGCCGCGGTGGTAGCGGCGGCGAGGTTGAACACCACGTGGACCCAGGTTGGTGGGGTGTCGATCCTGGCCAGACACCCGCAGCTCTGGATGGGCCACCGTCGCAGCAGCGCCACCACCACGAAGCCGGCCAGTCCGGCGTACACCACCGCCACCGCAAGCCCCCCGGGTCGGCCCCCCAGCGCCACACCGGCCAGACCGGCCGCCACCTCGACCGCTCCTAGGGTGGTCACGGTGCGGCGGCCGGAAGGCAGACCGGCGACCTGGAGCGCCCCGGCGGTCGGTGATGGGTTGGCCACCTTGGCATAGCCAGATGCCACCAGCAGCGCGGAGACCACGGCGAACCACAGATGCACCGGCGGATCGTACAAGCCGGCGCCCGGAATCCTCGGCGCGCCCGCTCATCGGCAGTCGGCCGTGCCTGGTTTGCGGGGCGGGGGCCGGGGGCAGCGACGCCGGGCGGGTAGAATCGCCGGTGATGGAGCCGACCACCTACATCTGGATGGACGGTGACCTGGTTCCCTGGGAGCAGGCAACGGTGCATGTGCTCTCCCACGGGCTCCACTACGGCACCGGGGTCTTCGAGGGGATACGGGCATATCGGGCCGAGGGGGGCACTGCGGTGTTCCGGCTCAGCGACCACATGGTGCGGTTGCACCGTTCCGCCAAGGCCTACTCGATGGACCTGGAGTGGTCGGTGGACGATCTGGCCAAGGCGGCGCGGGAACTGCTTGCCGAGAACGGGCTGACTGCCGGGTATCTGCGGCCACTTGTCTTCCTCGAGCTGGGTGCGGTTGGTCTCAACCCCACATCCGCCCGGGTGCGCACCGCCATCATCTCCTGGGAGTGGGGGGCCTACCTCGGCGAGGAGGGGCTGCGCAACGGGATCAGGGTGGGGGTGTCGTCGTGGCGGCGCTTCTCGCACGACGCCTTTCCCAACGCCAAGGCCACCGGTCCCTACACCAACAGCATCCTGGCCAAGCTGGAGGCGATCAAGGCGGGCTACGACGAGGCCATCATGCTCAACGCCGACGGTCTGCTCTCCGAGGGCAGCGGCGAGAACCTGTTCCTCATCCGTGACGGGGTGGTATACACCCCGCCAGTATCGGCCGGCTGCCTCGACGGCATCACCCGCGACACGGTGTCCACCCTGCTGCGAGACGAAGGGTACCGGGTGGTCGACAAGTCCCTCACCCGTTCCGACCTCTACTACTGCGACGAGCTGTTCATGACGGGCACTGCCGCCGAGGTCACTCCGATCCGCGAGGTCGACGACCGCCCCGTGGGCGAGGGACTGGTGGGGCCGATCAGCAAGCGAGCCCAGCAGCTGTACATGGACACCGTCACCGGCAAGAACCCGGCGCATGCCGACTGGCTGGAATACGTGTAATGGGCCAGCAGCCCAACATCGAGCTGGAGATGGCGGACCTGCCCCGACCCACCTCCCAGCCGGGTGCTGCCCGCCGGTGGTCGCCGGACCGTCCCGGTGACCTGGCGGGCCCCGGCGACGTTCCCTGGGGTGGCGTGTTCGGCACCATCGGCCCCGACACCGGCTACGGGCTCAGGCTGGTGCGGCAACGGGCCATCGGACTGGCCGGCGGCGAGCACCTCCACAACGTCGAGGTCGGCATCGCCGCCGTGGCCGCCGCCCGCGCCTCACACTTCGGTCGGGCCCCCACCCCGGGTGACATCGACGTCGCCATGACCATCCTCGGCTACCTCCCCGAGGGTATGCCGCCCGTCCTCATCGAGGGCCTGGCCGCCGACCGGGTGGGCTGGATGGCCAACCTGGGCCATGACGACGCCAGGACCCGGCAGCTGGTGGCCGCCGTCCCCATCGAGAACCTGGCCGCCCCGCTCGACGACCTGCGCAACCGGATGGGGCGCGGCGAGCGGCTCATCCTGCGCTGATCGCCCCCATCGCCCCCAAGGGAGGACCATGAAGATCGTGCGGGTCGACACCGCCACCGATGACATCGTCTACGGGGTGGTGGAGCCGGAGGGGATCCGGCTGCACCGGGGCACACCGTTCGTCGCCTGGGAGCCCACCGAGACCGTGGTGGCGTGGAACCAGGCCCGGCTGCTGGCCCCGGTGATCCCCACCAAGGTGGTCGCCGTGGGCAAGAACTACGTCGACCATGCCGCGGAGATGGACGGGCAAGTACCCGAGCTGCCGCTGATCTTCCTCAAACCGCCGACGTCGGTCATCGGCCCGCTGCAGACGATCCGGCTCCCCGCCGTTTCGCAGGAGGTGCACCATGAGGCAGAGCTGGCGGTGGTGATGGGCCGGGTGGCGCGCAATGTTGCCGTCGAGGACGTCGGCGCCCACATTCTCGGCTACACCGCCGCCAACGACGTCACCGCCCGCGACCTGCAACGGCGCGACGGGCAGTGGACCAGGGCCAAGGGGTTCGACACCTTCTGCCCGCTGGGTCCCGCCATCGACACCGAGCTCGACCCGACCGAGGGTCTGTCGGTGCTGTGCCGGGTCAACGGCGACATCCGCCAGGCGGGCTCTACCGCCGACATGGTCTACGGGGTGGGGGAGTTGGTGGCGCACGTGTCGTCGATCATGACCCTGCTTCCCGGCGACGTGATTCTCACCGGCACTCCCGCCGGAGTAGGCCCCATCGAGGCCGGGGACACCGTAGAGGTGGAGATCGAAGGGATCGGGATACTGGCCAATCCGGTGGCCGGATGACGATCAAGGTCCGCTTCGCCCCCTCGCCCACCGGGTACCTGCACGTCGGCGGGGGGCGCACCGCCCTGTACAACTGGCTGTTTGCCCGGTCCCAGGGCGGCACCGTGATGCTGCGCGGCGACGACACCGACGTGGCCCGCTCCACCGAGGCATACGCCGCCGACATCGTCAACGGTCTTCGCTGGTTGGGGCTCGACTGGGACGAAGGCATCGATGTCGGTGGTCCCCACGGCGAGTACCACCAGAGCCGCCGGCTGGAGCGCTACCGGCAGGTGGCGATGGACCTGGTGGATGCCGGACGGGCGTACCACGGCTTCGAGACCGAGGAGCAGCTCGATACCTTCCGCCGCCAGGCGCAGGCCGAGGGGCTGGCGCCGGCGTACGACGGTCGGCACCGCCTCGACTCGGAGGAGGCCCGGCGGCGGTTGGCGGCGGGGGAGGCCGCACCCATCCGCTTCGCCGTCCCCCGCCCCGGGGAGACCCGGTTCGACGACGCCGTCAAGGGCGACATCGGCTTCGGGAACACCCAGATCGACGACTTCGTAATCCTCCGCTCCGACGGGTCGCCCACCTACCACCTGGCCAGCACCGTCGACGACGTCGACTTCGGGATCACCCACGTCATCAGGGGAGAGGACCTGCTGCCGTCGACCCCCAAGCACATCCTGCTGACCGAGGCGATGGGTGCCACGCGGGCCATCTACGGGCACCTGTCGCTGCTGACCGGCCCCGACGGGTCCAAGTTGTCGAAACGTCACGGCCACACCGCTCTCAACGCCTACCGGGACGACGGGTATCTGCCCGAGGCGATGGCCAACTACCTGGCGATCCTCGGCTGGTCGCCGGGTGAGGACGAGGAGATCGTGCCCTTGGCCGACATGGTGCCCCGGTTCTCGCTGGACGCCGTTTCCCGCAATCCCGCCGTGTTCGACCCGACCAAGCTGGAGTGGATGAACGGGGTGTACCTGCGCCAGCTCCATCCCGCCGCCTTCGTCGCCAGGGCACGGCCGTTCGTGGAGGCGACGTTGGACAGGGAGCTTCAGCCGGCCGAAGTCGACCAGATCGCCGCCATCGCTCCCTTTGTGCAGGAGCGGGCCAAGCGGCTCGACGAGGTCGGCCCCCAGGTTGCCTTCCTACTGGGCGATGTCACCTACGACCAGGTGTCGTGGGACAAGGTGATGGCCGATCCTTCGGTGCCGGTGATCCTGGCCAGGGCCATGACGGCGCTGCGCACCGTGGAGCCGTGGTCGGCGAGTACCGTCGAGGCGGCGCTGCGCACCATGCTCGAGGAACGGGGTCTGTCAGCCCGCAAGGGTCTACAGCCGCTGCGGGTGGCGGTGACCGGCTCGTCGATCAGCCCACCGCTGTTCGAGTCGATGGCCGTGCTCGGCCGGGAGAGCACGCTGCGCCGCCTCACCGAGGCCGGCAAACGCCTGCTGGACCGCTGGCCCACCACCGACGCGTAGGTCATCAGCACGGTGACGGTGGCGTGGTCCGGTCGGCTGGCGCCGGTCAGCAGCCGTTGGGGAGCCGCAGGTGCTGGTCGGCGGCGACACCGGTGAGGGTGATGGGGTCGTGGCCAGGCGGTGGAGTGACCACCACGTCGACCTCGGTTGCGTCGCCCAGCCCGAGATGGGCGATCTGCTCGATCCCGGCGGTGTAGCCGACGGTGGCCACGATCTCCCGTATCCCCACCAGCCGATCGAGGTCGCCGGCACCGCCCGCCTCGTAGACGGCGACGGTTGTGCCGACGCCGCCGCCCAGCTCGGGGCCAACGGACACCTGCAGCCAGTGGCCGGAGGCGGACTGGTTGACCATCAGCAGCGACGGCAGCGCCGGCTCCCACTCCACCAGGAGCGCATCGAGGCGGCCGTCGTGGTCGATGTCGGCCGTGGGGCCGGCAACCCAGTACTGCGCCGACCCCAGCCCGGTGGGCGACTCGAAGCGGGGGATGCCGCCATCGACCCCGGTGGAGCGGAACACGGCAGGGGTGGCGCCATCGCCGGCGGAGGCGGTGGTGAGGATGTCCGGCCAGCCGTCGTTGTCCAGGTCAACGATCTCGACATGGGGGGCCTTGGTGGGGAGCGCCACCAGCCCCGCTTCTTCAGTGACCTCGTCCAGCACCGGCTCGTCGCCGGCGGCGGCGGTCCGGTTCAGGTAGAGCCGTATCGGCGCCGGGGTCCCCTGCGACAGGGTGCTGTTGTAGTGATGGCCCACCACCAGATCGGGCCACCCGTCCCGATTGATGTCGGCGATGGCGGCCCCGGCGGCATCGTCCTCGGGACCAGCCGGTGGCCACACCAGGTCGTTGGAGGTCACCTCGGTGACACCGCTGCCGGTGCCGACGAACAGCCGGTTCGACCCGGCCACGAAGAAGTCGGTAGACCGGTCGCCGTTGAGGTCCCCGGTGGCGATGCCCAGCCCGGCGACGTCGAGGGGCATGCCCCAGGATTCGGTGGCGTCCTCGAAGCGGAGATCGCCCAGGTTGCGGTAGGCGCGGCTCGACCCGCCGGTGTAGCGGTCCTCGACGATCACCAGGTCGAGCAGACCGTCCTGGTCGACGTCGAGTACCCCGATCGACCGCCCGGGCAGCGCCGGGTCGAGCCCGGAGTCGGTGACCGCGGTGAACCGGCCGTCCTCGTTGGCGAACACGGTGGTTGCCGCCAGCCCGGCGTCCCGATCGGACACGTTGCGGGACAGCACCAGGTCGAGGTCGCCGTCGCCGTCGAGGTCGACGAAGGCCGAGCCGCTGGTGCGCCCGAACTCCTCGGGGAAACCGGCGGCAACCTGGTAGCCGTCGCCGGTGGCGAGCAGCAACCGATCGGGGGAGGGACCGTCCGCCCCCCGTTCCTGGTAGCGGGCCGGGTCTCGGTTGGCGAAGGTGCCTACCGCCAGGTCGGGAAACCCGTCTCCATCGACGTCTCCCCACGCCGCGGCGTGGCCGTACATGCCGGTGAGCGGGTCGACCAGCCCCCAGTCGGCGGTGGCGTCCACCAGCGTGATACCGGCCGCGCCGCTGGCGGCGGGTGCCGTCCAGCAGGTCATATCGTCGCCAATGCCGGTGGAGCCGGTGGGCGGCGGCGCAGTGGAGAGTGCATCGGGGCTCTCGGCGGCCGACCCGTCGCTGGTCGGGGTGGCCGAGGGAGGGTCGGCTTCACCACCCGAACATGCCGCTACCAGCAGCACCACCACTGCAGCCACCGACCGCGACCGCACGGTCACGGCAGGGTGACGATCAGCAGGATGATCTCACCAAAGCTGCCCTCGACCCCGGGCGTCCCGGCGTTCATCCCGATGTACAGGGTGTTCTCACCGGAGGCGACCACGTTGTATGTACCGCCAAGGGTGAGCCCCAGCCCTTCGCTGACGAGTGGGTACAGCTCCACCAGCACCGCCTCGGCGCCGGTCTCGGTGTCGATCGCGACCAGCGGGGTGTTCTGGTCGGCGAGCCCACCGTGGGCGCCGGGCACCGAGAAGAACCGGCTCTCGTCCGCCGACAACGCCAGCGATGTCGTGTAGTGGCGTGCCGAGCCCAGCTCCCGCACGGTGCCGTCCGGTTCGAGGGCGAAAAATATGGGCGGCTCGTCGGTGACGCCATAGATGGTGCCGTCGGCGTCGGGTCTGGTCGCCGCTCGGAGTGTTGTGCCCGGAAGGGTGACGTCCGTGGGTTCCAAGGTGTTGGTCGCCGGGTCGTAACGGGCTAGCGAGGTGTCGTTCCAAGTGATCCAGGCGCCGCCCTCAGTGTCGACGGCGATGCTGCGGTAGCCGCCGTGTTCGGCGCTGGCGTCGCTGAACACGGTGTCACCGGTGAGGGCGTCGAGCACCACGAAGTCGCCGGTCTTGCGCCCGAAGGGGTCAGCGGCCTCGGCGTAGATCAGCCCGCCCTCGGGCCAGGAGGCCATCGACGCCGATCCCCGCTCCTCGGCGAGCACCCGGGGGGCGGCGATCGTCCGGCTCTCCGGGTCGATACGGATGAGGTAGTCACCGGTGTAGCTGCCCTGATAGGTGAGGTCGCGCCGCGTGCCCCAGTAGGTAGAGGTGAAGACGTCGCCGCAAGGACCGGCCACCATCTGCGCGTGAACTTTGCCGTAGCCCCAGTCACCGGAGGTGTGGTCGATCAGCGACAAGGCATCGGCGATCTGGGTGAGCACCCCGGAGGCTGGGTCGTACTCGTAGAAATATGAGTTGGCGTCGGCGCCGCCGTGGTCGCCGATGGCCGACAGGAAGCGTCCGTCGGGGAGGGCGAAACCCTGACCCCACTGCGACCACGGCCGGCCCTCGTAGTCGGGTCGGGGGTAGACGACGGCCTGCACCCCGACGTTGTCCGGGCCGGGTTCCTGAAGCGTCACCGCCTCGGCGGTGATTTCGTCGGTCCAGGGCGTGCCGTCGGTGAGCGGGGTGCATCCCTCGGTCATCGCCGTGGTACCGCCAGCGGTCGTGTCCGAGCCTCCGGCGGTGTCTCCGGTGGTGGTGCCGGTGGAGCCGCTGGTGGCCACAGTGGTGTCGATGCCGGCTTCACCGGCGACCGTCGTGTTGTTCCCTGCCCCACCGGAGGCGCAGGCACCCGCCATCAGCAGCATGGCGACGACACCGGCAATGCGCTTCATGGATCCTCCAGGGACAACCCGCAGTTCAGTGAGGGAAGGCTACCGGGGGCGGGGAGCTATCCGGGGGGACACCCCGCCGGGAGCCGGTATTGCCAAGGTGTCGCCGTCCGGTATCCTTCCGGTCCCGTTCGGGGGTGGTGTAATCGGTAACACGCCGGGTTCTGGTCCCGTCATTGGGGGTTCGAGTCCTCCCCCCCGAGCCACTCACAACCGCTGGAGCGGTCCGCCGCGGCTGTCCGAAGGCCCGCAGCCGCCGAACCGAGCCTGATGGCACCCCCGGCTAGACTCCCCGCTCGCCGCGGCCCCGTCGTCTAGCGGCCCAGGACGCCGCCCTCTCAAGGCGGTAACGCCGGTTCAAATCCGGTCGGGGCTACCACCCAGGAACCGTTGCCCAGCAACGGCTGCTGCGCGTTCAGGGCACCGCCCATCGCGCCACGGGAGCGTTCGGGGCCGCGCTGGGGTGCGGCGTACTTGCTGATCAGGTCTAGCACCAGAGGATGCGGGTCACCTCGCCGACGAAGATCAGAGCGAACCGCGCCCCAGGAACCGAGCTTCGATTGTGGCGTCGCTCTCATTGTCCTCTCGCCACGCTTCGAGTTCCTTGAGGCGTTCCTCAAGCGTCGGGTCGCGCTCACCGACACTCAACGTTGCGGAGCCCGCAGCGGCTGTTGCGCCGGAGCCTTGTAGAGGACGGCTTCTGCCACCGAATCGGACAACCACCGCTTGTAAGAGTCGTCGTAGTGTCGACCACTTCTTGCGGATCCATGGCCGGACCGCTTTCCGCTTGCGGCGCAGCCAGCGAAGGGCAGCTGAGAATATCTGCCTTGCGCTACGTGCGTTCCTGGCGACCGTATCGCGGACTGTTCGACTTGCGCCCACACTGCCGGTGGCGGCTCCGAGCACCAGCAGTCCGGACGAGATGTACTCGCAGACGGAAGTCACGATCCGGCTTCGGTTTCGTTCAGATACAGCAAGGCTGCCGAGGAGTCGACCACGAGGATCGCCTCTCGGGTCTTTTGCGCATGATCTCCGTCGACCGGCGAGATCGTCACGAGGGCCTGTAGGCATCCCTGCGATGGGCGATGCGCAAGATGGTCACGGTCCGAGTGTCGTCGTCGATGAAGTAGAGGATGCGGTACGTGCCCCGACGAGCGCTCCACACTCCTTCGAGTTCGAAGCGGAGAGGGGCGCCGACTCGGCGCGGCTTGTCGAGGAGGGGTCCGGTGATGAACTCGATGACGGCATGGGCCACGGCTTCGGGGAGCGTCGATTGGATGGCGCGCCGGGCCGGTGGTGTGACGATGATGTCATAGCGATCCTGGGTCACCGGGGACGGAGGGCGCGGACCGCTTCGACTCCCCGCGTCCCCTCGTCTTTGCGGAGTGCCCGGCGGGCCTCTTCGATGTCGGCCATGGCCTCCGGGTCGCTGAGCACGGCAAGGGTCTCTTCTAGAGATTCGAGGTCCTCGGGACTAATCAGGACCGCGGCGGGGATGCCGTTGCGAGTCACCACGACGCGTTCGTGGTGACTGCTCACCCGGTCGACGAACTCCGAGAAGCGGTCCCGGACGGTGCGGAGAGACTCGCTAGTCATGGCCACAATTGTGCCACGGATCGGTTATGGCGGCAAGCATTAGGGGCCGCGTGGCCGCACTCGGTGCCGTCACTGGCTCCACTTGCGCCAAGTGCAGATCGCTGCCGCCATGCTGCCAGCTTCTTGCGGCCGGTTGTGTTGGTGGCGTGACTCAGATCCGAACCCGGCCCGGTGACACGTCGCGAGAGGTGTGGCAGCGGATGATCGCCCCGGCAACGTGGGTACCATCTGCCGGCTGGCGACACGGGAGAACCCCCCTGATGACCGATCTTGCCACCCGGAAGGACGCGCCCACCACCTCTGTCGAGCTGCAGTTGGAGCGCTTTCGCCCCGAGCTCACCGGATACTGCTACCGCATGCTCGGCTCGGCGTTCGAGGCCGAAGACGCCGTGCAGGACACCCTATTGCAGGCCTGGCGGGCCCTCGACCGGTTCGAGGGACGGTCGTCGTTGCGCACCTGGCTTTACCGTATCGCCACCAACGTCTGCTACGACATGCTCAACGGCCGCCGGCGGCGGGCCCGTCCTATGGATCTGGGACCGGCGTCGTCGGCCGATTCGGTCCTCGACTCGGGGAGCCCCGAGATCACCTGGATCGGGCCTATCCCGGACGACCGGGTGGTGGCTCCCGATGGCGATCCGGCCGAGGTGGCCGTTGCCCGCGACAGCATCCGCCTCGCCTTCATCGCCGCCCTTCAGCACCTGCCGCCCCGCCAGCGCGCCGTGCTCATCCTGCGCGAGGTGCTGCGGTGGAAGGCGAGCGAGGTGGCCAGCCTGCTCGACACCACGGTGGCCTCGGTGAACAGCGCCCTGCAACGAGCCCGGGCCACCCTGGCCGCCAGCGACGTGGTTGCCACCGACACCGCCTCGGCGTTGGATGACACGCAGCGTGATCTGCTGGCCCGCTACGTCGCCGCCTTCGAGGGCTACGACATCGACGCCCTGCTCACCCTGGTCGACGAGGACGCCAAGCAGTCGATGCCCCCGTATGCGCTGTGGTTGCAGGGTCATGATGACATCCGCGGCTGGATGCTGGGCACCGGCATCGGATGCAAGGGCTCCCGCCTGATACCCACCGTGGCCAACGGGGCGCCGGCGTTCGGGCAGTACAAGCCGTCGGCGGATGGCGGCCTCGAGCCGTGGGCGTTGCAGGTGCTCGAGATCAAGGACGGCGAGATCGTCGGGCTCAACTACTTCCTCGACACCGCTGTGCTGTTTCCGATGTTCGACCTACCCCCGCGGTTCGACGTCCCGCAGGAGGGCACGGCCGAGGACCTCCCACTGAGTTAGGGCGTGGCGGCATTGGCCGAAGGAGAAAAGTGACCCAGCGCATCATTCCGATGATCGCCTACGAGGATGCCGCCGCGGCCATCGACTGGCTGACCACCGCATTTGGGTTCACCGAGCGCCCCGGCCAGCGCTATACCGACGAGGACGGTGTGGTCGGCCACGCCGAGCTGGAGCTCGCCGGCGAGGTGGTGATGCTGGCCACACCCAACCCCGAGTACCAGAGCCCGACAACGCACCGGGAGAACTGCGAAGCCGCGGCTCGCTGGCTCGACAACCCCTGGGTCATCGACGGTCTGTTCGTCGAGGTCGACGACGTGAAGGCACACCATGCTGGCGCCGTCGCCGCCGGCGCCAACGTCATCCGGCAGTTGGAGTACTCGGACGACGCCGGGATGCAGATCTATACCGCGGAGGACCTGGAGGGCCACCGCTGGATGTTCGGGCAGCGGCCGGCCAACGCGGGAACCTGACCGACCTTCGGGCTGCCGCCGGCACGGCAGACGACTTCGCAAGAGGGCCGAGGCTCCGACGTTGTACGGAGACGGATATCCGATTGCGCCCGCCGCCCGACGCCAGCCCCTCCCCGGCTGCTGCGCAGCCACTCTCCCCGCAGATCTCCAGCTCCTGGGGGTCCATAGAATCCGCAGCCCCGGAAGAGGAGCGGCATGGGCATCATCGACACCACCACCGGATTCGGGAAGCGGGTCGCCGAGCAGGTGGAGGGCGAGGAGGTGGTGTGGCTGACCACGGTGGGCGCCGACGGGACACCGCATCCCAGCGCGGTGTGGTTCCTGTGGACCGACGATGAGTTCCTGGTACTCAGCCAACCCGACAAGCCGAAGCTGCGCAACATCGGCCGCAACCCCCGGGTTGCCGTCAACTTCAACACCGATCGCCTCGGTGCCCATCTCACCACCTTCACCGGCACCGCCCGTCTCGACGGCGTCGCCCCGACGCCCGAGGAGATGGCCGCCTACGACGCCAAGTACGCCGCATCGATCACCAGGATCGGCTACACACCCGAGCAGTTCCACGCCGCCTACTCGGTGCCGTTGCGGGTGACCCCTGAGAAGCTGCGCGGGTTCTGACCGACCGCGGCGGCGTGCGGGCTTGCGACCCCAACCTGAGGTTCCCCGTCCCGTGGCCGGCCGAACGGCGGCCGGCGGGGTGCTTGACTACGCGGTGCAGCAGACCTGGAGGGAGGGTAGGTCCATTGACCGAGGTGACGGCGGCTCCGCTGGACCGTGCCACGCGCGTTGTGACCGGCCTCGTGGTCGTCCTGTTCGCGGTGCTTGCCGTCGCGATGGTCGCGGTGCCGGGTCCCGGCCTGGTGGCGCGGCTCCTGTTGTCAGCGATGTTCGTGGCGGTGTTAGCCATCTCATGGGCGCTGGCGCCTCGTGGGTACGCCACCGCGCCGGGGCAGCTGGTCGTCCGGCGCCGAGGGTTCCGACCGCGGACCTACGCGGTCACGGCAGAGGAACCGGTGGCATGGCCAGGCGGCATGCGCGGGGTGCGGCTCTTGGGCAGCGGCGGGCTGTTCGGCTACTACGGCACGTTCTGGTCGCGCGAACTCGGGCGGTACAAGGCGCACGTCACCGACCGTCGCGGCACCGTGCTGGTCCACACCGCCAAGGGTCCCGTCATCATCAGCCCGGCAGACGTCGAAGCGTTCCTGGCGACCCCTGAGAAGCTGCGCGGGTTCTGACCCGGTTGCTGCCGCGAGGGCATCACCGCAGTCGCTACCGGGAAGTGACTTCAGCCGGCGGCCACGGCCAACCGGGCGGCTGCCCATCCGCAGCGTCCAGGGCGAGCTGGCCCAGAGTGCGGCACCGGTCGAGGTCGGCGGCGGCCAGCGAGGCGCGCACCTCGGGCAGTGAGCTGTCCGCCATCGACAGGCTGGTACACCCCAACCCGACGAGGACACGGGCCAGCAGCGGGTCGCTGCCCGCTTCACCGGAGATACCGATCGGGACCCCCGCCCGCTCACCGCCAGCCCGGCGGATGCTGGTGACATCCCGAGCACCTGAACCCCCGATTGCTTCACTCCGGTGATGAGCCCGCGCTGTCCGGCGGCCACGTGCAGTGAATGAGCTTGTTGGTGGCGGGGTTGGATGCCGCCTGAGCCACACCGGCCATCAGGGCGTTCCCCAGGAGAGAAACAAGTACGAGGGTGCTCCGGCCACGGCCGCCAGCGCCACGGCGCTCGCCACCCAGCGTCAGGATCCCGGCCCGCCTGGCGCCGATCCGGTCGACTACCCGCCCCACCGAGGGGGAGATCAATGCGCCGCTCAGCGTGACCCCGGAGACGAGGGCGCCGATCTGCCAGCGCTGTCGCGAGAACTCGGCGATCACTTCGGCTGCCAGAACCCCGAAGGCGGTGAGCGAGAACGTGGCGGCGCCCATGATCACCGAGAGCACCGCAGGGAAGGTCACGTGGGCTCGCATCGTCTCGGAGGTCACCAGCCGGACGCTAACCGCCACTCAGGAGCCGTAGCCCTCCTCGAGCAGCACATCGCCGTCGACGGTCCGGTAGTAGACCTGCCACTGGTGGTAGACGGCCAGGTAATGGTCGTGGCGGGCGATCGCCGCGGCGTGGGCAAGCACCGCGGCGACGTACAGGTCGCTGTGGTTGTATGCCCACAGGGCGCCGGCCAGGTCCTCGGGGGCACCGTGGTCGACCAGGTAGCGGGCGGCGGCGGCGATGGCGTCGCCGGGATCGTCGATGTCACCCGCACCGTATGCCTCCCAGGTGCTAGGGAGGAACTGCATGGGCCCCCGGGCACCGGCATGGCTGTCGCCCTGGATGCGGCCGAACCTGGTCTCGACGAGGTGGATGGCGGCGAGCACGTTCCACGGGACCCCGGTGTCGGTCTCGGCCGCCAGGTAGTGCTCCCGGAGCTGGGCCAGGGGCGGCGGGGCCACGATGGTCCAGTCGGGAAGGCCCGGCTGCGGCGAGGTGAGCCGCCGCAGATGTGTCCCCGCCTCCAGGTTCAGCTCGAAGGCGTCCCGGAACGGCTCGG
>JACDBE010000281.1 GCA_013695075.1 Acidimicrobiia bacterium | reverse complement strand
GGACCAACAACCCGCCGTGCGGCGCCATGCGCGGGTTCGGGGCGGTGCAGGCCTGCTTCGGGTACGAGTCGCAGATGGACCTCCTGGCGAAGAGGCTGGGGATCGATCCGCTCGAGCTGCGGCTGCGCAACGCCCTCGCCCCCGGTGACGTCATGTCCACAACGGGCCAGGTCATCCAAGGCTCGCTCCCCACGGCCAGGGTGATCGAGGAGCTGCGGGCGATGCCGCTCCCCGACGCGGTCCCGGCCACCCACCCGCTCCATCTGCCCGGCGGCACCGGGCTCACCACCGACCCCCGCCATGTGCGGCGCGGCGTCGGATATGCGGTGAGCATGAAGAACCTGGCCTTCTCCGAGGGCTTCGACGACTACGCCGAGGTGCGGGTGACGATCACCCCGGCGGGGGTCGAGGTGCACACCGCCGCCGCCGAGGTGGGGCAGGGGTTGGTGACGGTTTGTCAGCAGATCGCCCGCTCCGTGCTCGGGATCGAGCAGGTGGCGGTGGTGTTCGACGACACCTCGATGATCGGGTCGGCCGGGTCCACCTCGGCGTCGCGCCAGACCCAGATGACCGGCGGCGGGGTGGAGGCGGTCGCCACCGAGCTGCGCCGGATGGTCCTCGACGAGCACGACGGTGACGACCTCGACGACACCGGGGTGTGGTGGGGCGGCGAGCTGATCGTCTCCCTGGAGCGGCTCGCCGCGGTCGGTCCCGCCACCCACCACCTGCGATTTCGTCATCCCCCCACCGACGTCCCCGACGAGAACGGCCAGGGGGATCTGCATGTCGACTTCGCCGTCGCTGCCCACCGGGCGGTGGTCGAGGTCGACCCCGAGCTGGGGTTGCTGCGGGTGGTTGCGGTCGACACCGTCCAGGATGTGGGCACCGTGCTCAACCCGGCGGCGTTGCTGGGTCAGGTCGAGGGCGGGATCATGCAGGGCGTCGGTCTGGCGGTGATGGAGGAGATCGTCCTCGACGCCTGGGTCATCAAGAACGCCAGCTTCACCGACTACCTGCTCCCCACCTTCGCCGATGCTCCGTCGGTGACCGCCCGCTTCGTCGAGGAGCCCAGCCATTTCGGCCCGTTCGGCGCCAAGGGCGCCGGTGAGCCGCCCACCATCTCGTCAACGGCGGCCATCGCCGCCGCCATTCGGGACGCAACGGGACTGCCCATAACCAGGGTGCCGGTGCGGCCCGACGACATCGCCCTCGCCGCCGCTTCCCGGTCGGGATGACCTCGTGGTCCGTCGCTGAAATAGCGAGTGGTCGGGTTGTATCTGGATCCTCCGGAGCGGGCGGTGGTGTTGTGTGTCGATGAGAAGTCTCTATGCCAAGCGGAGCTACCGAATGTTGTGGATGACCGGGGTGGGAGAAGAGGGCGGCGTACCCTTCCACTTCGCCGACGGAACCCTCACCGAAAGGAGCAGCGACCAATCCAGGGACGCCGCCTGACCACCACCCCATCCACAACATTTGGCGATATCTCCCGGCCCTACGAGCTGTCGGGTGGCATGCATGCAGCCGCGGGTGGCCATCTGGCGGGCCCTGTTCTCCGACCGGCTGCTCCTCCCGATGGACGAGCTCTTCGACGGGCTCGACGCCACTACGCGGGAGCGTCTAAACCCGGCAGCTGCAGCAAGTGGGGATGACGACGAGCAAGACGGTGCTGCTCGTGACGCACAGCATCGAGGTGACCATCTTCCTCTCCGACCGCATCGTCGTCATGACCCTCCCGGACGGGGGCGTCTCCGAGTCGATCGTGCTTCGACCGCTCGGCCTGCATCACCTACGAATCGCGGCTCTTCGGCGAGTACTTGGCGAGGCGCGATCATCGGCACCTGACGGTCGCAACCCCTAGCCTTTGACCAGCTCGGTTTCCGGCTGGTAGGTGGACCAGGCGAACCAGAACGTGTCGAGGTGCGGGATGCGTTCGAGCTGGCTGCCTGTGAGTGGCCCGGAGTATGCTCGGCCGGTGAGGTTCCAGGTCGACCCCGTCTCGGTGTCGACGAACCCGTCTTCGCCTGCTTCGAGGGTGAGGCGCTGCCCGTCGACGTCGGGTTGGAACACGCCGACGGAGCCGATGTCGCGTCCGTCGGAGGTGTCGGCGGCTTCCAGTGCGCTTGCCTGGCCCGCCTGCCACAGGATCACGACGGGGTTGCCCCCGATCTCGGTGTTGGTGGCGTGTGCCTCGCCTGACGAGATCGCCTCGAGGGTGAAGGCGGCGGCTGAGCCATCGATGGCGACGCCGACGACACGCTGCATCGCGGCGGCTCGTTGGTCCACGTCGCCGCGGAACAGGAACGGGCTGGTGTCGGAGCTGTCGTAGCCGAGATACGGGTTGCGGCCGTAGTCGCGGGTGAACCCGGTGTCCCGGCTCAGGACGTGGCCGTCCGGATGGGCTTGTCTGAACTCGCCCCAGGCGAGGAGAGGTGAGGCAATCGGTTCGAGCCGCGTGCCGGTCAGGAGCCCGGCCACGGCGACGCCGTCGTAGTGGGTCCAGAGGCTCTCCGTTGCTCGGTCGTACATCACGAGCGCCGAGGCGTACAGCCGCCCGGACGTGCCGAAGGTGGTCTCCACGCCGTTGATGGTCCGTTCGTAGCTGACGGCGCTGTTGCACAGCGGGCAGTAGGTGATGGAGACCGGGACCCCGCCGACGGTGTCGTTGACGATCTCGTGCCAGATGAGGATATCCACCGGGTACGCCCGGGCGTCGCCGTTGATATCCAGGGCGATGACCCCATCGTGGTCCTGCAGAGAGGGCCCGGCGTCGGCGACCGGTGTGAGGCTCGGCTCGTCGATCGCCGGGATGCCGTCGGGAGGGGGTCCCCCGGACATGATGTCAGCGGTGTCGACGAGCGGCGGCGGGAAGGACGGGTCGTTCATGTCATCAAGGGCGGAGGGACCGGTGGGGAGGCCCTCGGCGGGGAGGTCGTGCGGCTCGCTGGCCCCGGTGACCTCCCCGCCTGGAGACGACGATGATGATGGCTCCCGGCCTGAGGGCTGAAGGCCGCCGCAGGCGACCGTCAGCATGGCGATGGCGGCACCGAGCATTGCGAATCGTCCCACCTCACGGTCAACGCTACGCCGAGCGGATACCGTGCCGAAGGTGTCGGGGTTCCGACTGTCTCGCCGGGGCCGCTTGAACAGGGGTACCGTCGTCTGATCGTGGAGCACGCCCCGCAGCATCAGCATCTTGCTTGGTTAGCTCGTTCCTTCGGGCGTCCCGACTATCTTCCACTGACGCCCGGCGATCTCGACGCGTTGAGCGGCTCGGGGGAGACGATCACCCGCTTCACGGGTTCCCATCTGTTTCGTGAAGGGGATCCAGCGGTGGCCTCGTACCTGATCCAAGATGGTGAGATCGATCTGTACCGCACACATTCGGGGAAGCGGCGGGTCGTCGCCCGGGTGGGACCGGGTGCCGTCATCGGCGACATCGCCATGTTCGAGGGCGGGACCTACCTGTCGTCGGCGCGCGCCGCGAACCGGGTGCGGGCGTTCCGTTTCGACCGCGACCGCCTCGTCCCTGTGCTGGCCACCCATCCGGCGTTGTGCCTGCGGTGGCTGGTCAGCGGGCTGCGCCAGCTCAGGCAGACGCAACGCCGCATCCTTCAGCTCATGCACAAGACCGTGCTCGCCCAGGTGGCAGATCTGCTTCTCGAGGAATCTGAGCAGCACGGCGAGGTACAGTTGTCGCAGGCTTCGATCGCCATGCTGCTCGGCGCCACCCGGCAGACCGTCAACGAGGCCATCGCCACGCTGCGCCGGCTGGGGGCCGTCGACACCGGCTACCGCCTCATCGAGATCAAGGACCCCACCATCCTGGCGCGGGTCGCTGCCGGCGAGCCGACGTAGCCGGACCCGGCGGAGCCCACCATCGGCGGCCGCCCGCCGCGATGCTCACCGGCCATGTGACGTCTGTGGAGCTGACGGCGGGTGGCTCGATGGTCGCCTTCCCGACAGTCAGCGTCGAGCTCGCTCACCGGTCCGGTTGGGATGGTTGACATGACCGTGCTGGTCGCCACTGCGTTCGTCGCCGGGATGATCTCGACGCTGAACCCGTGCGGATTCGCGATGCTGCCCGCCTACCTCGGATGGTTGCTCGCCGCGGGTCCCGAGGACGGCACCCGGGTCCTCCGGGTGGCGGCCACAGTCGGAGCCGGGCTGCTCGGCGTGCTCACCCTCACCGGAGTCGTGATCTCGGCCGGTGTGCGGTCGGTGGTGGGGTGGATCCCGTGGATGGCGCTGATGGTCGGCACTCTCTTGGTGGTGGCCGGTGTCGCCCAGCTCGCCGGACGGCGGTGGCTCCCGACGATCGTTGGGCCCCGGCGAGCCGGCGTCGGCAAGTCGACGCTGGCGATGGCCGGCTTCGGCGCGTCCTACGCCCTGGCTTCCCTGTCCTGCACTCTTCCCATCTTCCTCAGCCTGGTGGTGGCGCCCGTGACGGCACAGTCGCTGCTCGAATCGGCGGCGGTGTTCGTCGCCTACGGCGCCGGCATGGTCCTTGTCGTCCTGGTGCTCACGGTGGCCGTGGCCGCGGGCCGGGCGCGGCTGATCGGCTCCATCAGGGGGATCGGGCGCCGTCTCGACCGGGCATCGGGTGTGGTCCAGCTCCTCGCTGGCGGCTTCATCGTCTGGTACTGGGCCACCGTGCTGTCGGCGGGCCCCGTCGCGGCGGCGAGCAACGGCCTGGCGCGCTGGCTCGAACGGACGTCCGCCAGACTGGCGGGAGCGGTCGTCGGCCATGTGCTCGTGGTGGCAGCGATCGGTTTCACCGTCATGGCACTGGCTGTGCTGGGAAGCCGCGCAGCACATCGGGGAGCCGCAAGCGACCGCGACGGGCCCGCTGTCGCCGACGAGAGCAAGGGCGATCCGTGAGCGCCCGGGTGTGGTCGCGACCCCTCACCGACCGTCGAGGCCCTTCGATGTGTCGGGAGTCCGACGGTCAGGCCAGGCACAGAGGCGCAACGATGGTTGTCTGAGGCGACGACCCGAAGACGGAGAGGGAAGG
>JACDBE010000265.1 GCA_013695075.1 Acidimicrobiia bacterium | reverse complement strand
GGTTGGGGCTGGGGCCCCCAACCGCACCGCGATGAGGCGTCAGCCGAAGAGCCGACGACAACGGCCGTATGAGGTGCGCCCATCGGGCACACCTCGTAGGCGACCTGGCGGTGTCCCCGGTCGGGCTGAGCCCCGCCGGTAACCTGCCCGGCGATGGCCGTCGCCTCCGATCCCGCCGCACTCATCGCCGGCGCCGGCGAGGGCGATCGGCGCTCGCTGGCCCGGCTGCTCACCCTGGTGGAGGCCGATACCGACCAGGGTCGGCGGGTGCTGGCCTCGCTGTTCGCCGCCACCGGTCGGGGTTGGACGGTCGGTCTGACCGGAGCCCCCGGTGCCGGCAAGTCCACGCTCACCAGCCGGCTGATCGATCACATCCGCGGCGAAGGCACCTCGGTGGCGGTGATCGCCGTCGACCCGTCAAGCCCCTTCTCCGGAGGCGCCATCCTCGGCGACCGGGTGCGGATGCAGGACCACATCGACGATCCCGGCGTCTACATCCGCTCCGTCGCCACCAGGGGCCACCTCGGCGGCATATCCGAGGCGACCCCGCGTTGCCTGGCGGTGCTCGACGGCATCGGGTTCTCCGAGATCCTGGTGGAGACCGTCGGGGTGGGTCAGGCCGAGGTGGACATCGCCGGCAACACCGACACCACGGTGGTGGTGCTCAACCCGCGCTGGGGAGACAGCATCCAGGCGGCCAAGGCTGGGCTGCTCGAGGTGGGAGACGTGTTCGCCGTCAACAAGGCCGATCGCCCCGGGGTGGCGGAGACGGTGCGCGATCTACGCCAGATGCTGGAGTTGGGCGGCGGGCTGGGGTGGCAGCCACCCATCCTCCCCACCGTCGCCGAGACCGGCGACGGCATCGCCGAGCTGTGGAAGGCCATCGCCGCCCACCGCCGCCACCTGCTGGAGAGCGGGGAGCTGCAGGCGGTGCGACGCGCCCGGCTGGTCCAGGAGGTGAGGGCCGAGGTGGTCAACACCATGCGGCGTCGGGTGCGGCGCCGCATGGATGACGACACCTGGCAGCGCACCATAGACCGGGTGGTGGCCCGCCAGGTCGACCCATGGACCGCTGCCCGGGAGATCATCGACCTGGCCGCCCTCGATTGACCCCGGGTAGCCTCCGGGCCACCCACCAAGGACTGGAGCAGCCGTGAGCCTCGCCGAGTACGCCGTCGAGGGCGCCGTCGCCCGTATCACCCTCAACCGACCGCCGGTCAACGCCCTCAATGCCGAACTGATCGCCGACATCGACGCCGCCATCGCCGAGGCCGAGGACGACGCCATCCGGGCGGTGGTAATCACCGGGAACAAGCATTTCGCCGCCGGTGCCGACATCAACCGTTTCGTCGACGCCTTCGACAGCGACCATACCGAGCCACAGGCATCCGGGCTGGCGACGGTGGTGCGCCGGCTGGAGCTGCTGGACAAGCCCACCATCGCTGCCATCCCCGGTTACGCCCTGGGCGGGGGGCTGGAGCTGGCCATGGGCGCCGACTTCCGCTACCTGGCCGACGACGCCAGGGTGGGCCAGCCGGAGATCATGCTGGGGATGATCCCCGGTGCCGGCGGAACACAGCGGCTGCCTCGCCTCATTGGCTATCAGGCGGCCAAGTCGCTCAACATGTCGGGCCGTCACGTCGCCGCCGACGAGGCCATGGCGCTCGGGTTGGCGGACATGGTGGTGCCCGCCGACGACCTGCTCACCGTGGCCATGGAGGATGCCACCCGCTGGGCGAGCGGCCCCACCAAGGCGTACGCCGCAGTGAAGCGGGCGATGGGAGAGGGATACGGGCGACCGCTCGACGATGCGCTGGCCGCCGAGCGGGATGCCTTCGACGGGGTGTTCGCCACCGCCGACGCCCGCACCGGAGTGCTGGCGTTCGTCGCCAAGGAGCAGCCCGAGTTCACCGGCCAGTAGCGCCGCGGGGCGCCGCGCCTAGATGAAGCGGGCGGCGAAACGCCTCAGGTTGCCCCGCCACACCCGTGCCAGCAACGGGCGGGCGAGCACGGCGCCGACGGCGCCACCGAACCACCATGGCAACCGCAAGCATTCCACCCACCGCACCAGGGTGTAGGCGCCGCGGTCTTCCAGGGTGAACTCGCCATCACCGGCGACGGCGCCGCGGTGGTGTACCGCAATCCGCTGCGGCGGCTCCCACCCGGTCACCACCATGTGGTCGGTGGTGCGCAGCGGACCGATGCGGGTCACCACCTCCACGGTGGTGCCCAGTCCGCGTGGACCGTTGTCCTCGACGGTCAGGGCGACAGCGTCCCGCATCCAGTCTGGATGCGAGGCCAAGTCGGACAGGTCGTCCCACACCACCGATCGGGGTGCGGCCACCAGCTGCTCGATGCGGACTGCCCGGTCCCTGGCCATCGCCGCAGCGTAGGGGTCGACGTACGGTTCGTCCGGTGATAGCTTATCGGGGGATAGGGGTGACTTTATGGGGGACGCGGGCCGCGTGGTTGTGATCATGGGCAATGGGGTACCAGGAATTCTCGCCACAGCGCCGGCGTTGACGCCCCGGTCGTCTCTTCCTCTTCGCCCGAGTAGGTTTACGAGCCGCCGGGTCGGTGGGTCTGGCT
>JACDBE010000221.1 GCA_013695075.1 Acidimicrobiia bacterium | reverse complement strand
GCTCGGCTTCGTGCTCAAGGTGCAGGATCGGTTCAGCGAGGTGAACGGCGGACCCATGGCGTCGGCGCTCACCCTGGCGTCGTTCCTGTCGATCTTTCCGCTGATCCTGGTAGGGATCGCCGTGCTCGGCTACTTCTCGGCAAGCGCCGACGATCTTGCCGGTGAGATCATCCAGCAGCTGGGGTTGCGTGGCGAGGCGGCCACCGCCCTCACCTCCGCCATCGACCAAGCCGAACAAAGCAGGCGGTCGGCTTCCATCATCGGGTTCGCCGGGCTGCTGTGGTCGGGTCTCGGTGTCGTCGCCGTCCTCCAGTACACCTTGAACTCGGTGTGGCAGGTGCGGGGCCGCGGTCTCAAGGACAAGCTCACCGGTCTGGCGTGGCTGCTCGGTGCCGGCGTGCTCATGGTGGGGTCGTTTGCCCTTACCGCAGGTCTCAACTTCCTGCCCGGATGGCTGGCGCCCATCGGCCTCCTCGTCGCGACTGCGGTCAACATCGCCCTGTTCCTGTGGAGCATGCGGGTGCTCCCCAACCACCAGCTGGGGTGGCGCAACCTCCTCCCCGGCGCCATCGTCGGCGGGATCGGTCTCGAGGTGCTCAAGGTGGTCGGGGCCTTCGTGGTGCCCCGGCTGGTGGCCTCCTCGTCGGCGCTGTACGGATCGATCGGAACCGTGTTCGCCATCCTGGCTTGGTTGTTCTTCTTCGCCCGGTTGGTGGTTTATGCGGCGACGGTGAACGTGGTGCGCTGGGAGGCCGAGCACGGCACGGTTTCGGTAGCCATCGATGTGCCCCGGCTGCCGGGACCGCTGCCGCTGCGGGCGTCGCGCTCGGGCGATGTCAAGGACAAGTCGGAGGTGGCCCAGATCGATGTCGTCACCGACTGACTACGGCCCGTCACCGCCGAAACCGGCGATGCGATCGGTGACGGCGTTGAGGAAGGCGGCCCCGGCGGCGCCGTCGATGACCCGGTGATCGAAGGAGAGGGCCAGCGGAAATACCGGGGCCACGGTCACCGCTCCGTCCACAACTACCGCCTCGTCCCGAGCCCGGCCCACCGACAGGATGGCGGTGGTGCCGTGGGGGATGATCGGGGTGCCGTAGCCGCCGCCGACGGCGCCAACATTGGACAGGGTGAAGGTGGGGCCGGCCACTTCGGTTGGGGTCAGGGTGCGGTCTTGGGCCGCCACCGCCAACCGTTCGATCTGGGCCACCAGCTCGTCATGGGAGCGGGTCTCGGCGTCTCGTACCACGGGGACCACCAGCCCGGCATCGGTGTGCACCGCAAACCCCAGGTGCACCGCGGCGGAGCGGCGCAGGTGGGAGCCGTCGAAGCCGGCGTTGAAGTCCGGGTGGTCGCCCAGCAGCGGGATGACGGCGGCAGCCAGCCACGCCTCCATTGGGCCGCCGCCGGATCGGGCGGCGAGCAGGGCACCGGCACTGGCCGGCCCCCACACGGTGACGTGGGGGATCTCGGACCACGACCTCGTGAGGTGGTCGCTGATAGCGCGCCGGGTGGCGGAGAGACGCTCGCCCCCGGTCTCCGCTCCCGATGCGGCCGCTGCCTCCACATCCTGTCGGGTGATGGCCCCGCCGGGGCCGGTGCCGGTGACGGAGGCCAGGTCGACGCCGAGCTCGGTTGCCAGCTTGCGCACCACCGGCATCGCCTTGACGGTGTCCGCCGACGGAGACCCGGTGGTTGCACCCCCGGTCGCTTCCGGAGCCGCCGTTACCGAGGGCGGCGTCCAGTTCTCTGCGGGGTCGCCGATCACCGCCAGCAGTCCTCCCACCACCAGGGTGTCGCCGGGTGCCGCCCCTTGGTGGAGAAGCACCCCGGCCCGGGGGGCGGTGATCTCGGCAGTGGTCTTGGCGGTCTCCACCTCGACGATGGGTTGCCCGGCGGTGACCGGCTCCCCGACCGCCACCAGCCAACCGATCACCTCGGCCTCGGTGAGACCTTCGCCGAGGTCGTGGAGGTTGAGCTCGTATGCCATCAGCCGGCGATGACCTGCCGGATGGCGGCGGCGATCTCGGTGGCGCCGATGAGGGCGTGGCGTTCGATGGCGAACTGCGGCCAGGGAGCGTCGGTGGCGGCGAGACGGCGGGGAGGCGCTTGCAGCTCATAGCCGCAGCGCTCGGCGATCTCGGCGACCACCTCTGCTCCGATGCCGCCGGAGCGATGGGTCTCCTGGACGAACAGCATCCGCCCGGTGCGGGAGACGCTGCCGGTCACGGCGGCCACGTCCCACGGGGCCACGGTGCGCAGGTCGATGACCTCGGCATCGATTCCTTCGCCGGCAACGGTTTCCGCGGCGTCGAGGGTGGGCGGCACCATCCCCCCGTAGGTGACCACGGCGATGTCCTCGCCGGCGCGCCGCACCGCCGCTCGGCCGAGGGGGATGGTGTAGTGGTCGGTGGGCACGTCCTCACGGACCGCCCGGTACAGCACCTTGGGCTCCAGGAAGATCACCGGGTCCGGCGACTCCAGGGCGGCGGCGAGCAGGCCCTTGGCGTCGGTGGGGGTGGAAGGCACCACCACGATGAGCCCGGGGGCGTGGGCGAAGTAGGCCTCGGGGGAGTCGCAGTGGTGCTCGTGGGCGCCGAT
>JACDBE010000162.1 GCA_013695075.1 Acidimicrobiia bacterium | reverse complement strand
ACCGGGATCCCGACGCGACAGGTCGGGTCCCGGTCGACACCAGGATCAGGGCGGTGACCGCCAACTTCGCCGACCTGGCCGGGGTCCTGACGGACCCGGACACCCGCAGGTGGATCGATGATCCCCCTGACGGCGATCCCGGAGGCAACCACGTCGTCGGGGTGCTGTTCGATCTGGGTGTCTCCTCGCACCAACTCGACGTCGCCCGGCGCGGGTTCTCCTACCGTGCCAGCGGTCCGCTCGACATGCGCATGGGCGCCGATGCCGCCCGCACCGCCGCCGACATCGTCAACGGATCCGACCGGGGCGAGCTGGTCGGCATCCTGCGCCGTTTCGGCGAGGAGCGCTTCGCCGGCAGGATCGCCGACGCCATCATCCGCCACCGACCCCTCGACGACACCACCGGGCTCGCCGCGGTTGTCGCCGGAGCGGTGCCGGCGGCGGCGCGCCGGGCGGGCCATCCCGCTCGCCGGGTCTTCCAGGCGATCCGCATCGCCGTCAACGGTGAGCTCGATGCCATCGCCGCCGGGCTGGACGCCGCCATCGCCGCCGTCGACCCCTCGGGACGCATCGTGGTGATCGCCTACCACTCGCTGGAGGACCGCATCGTCAAACGCCGTTTCGCCCGCGGCGCCAAGGGCTGTGTGTGCCTGCCCGAGTTCCCGGTGTGCATCTGCGACGCCACCCAGGAGCTGCGGTTGCTGACCCGCCGGCCGCTGCGTCCCAGCCTGGAGGAGACGAGCCGCAACCCTCGAGCCCGCAGCGCCCTGCTGCGGGCAGCGGAAAGGATGACGGCATGACCTCCAGCGCCGCCCCGGTGCGTTCCATCGCCACCGCCCCCTCACAGGTTTCGCCGCGGGTCGTCGCCGGTCGGCGCCGTCCCTGGCTGGTGTTCACGTTCATGATCCTCATCGCCTTCTTCGGGCTCATCGGGAGCCGGATCTCGCTGGACCAGTCCGCCTTCACCGTCGACCGGCTGCAGGCCGAGATTGCCACCGAGGAGGCCAGGCAGGCCACCCTGGAGCTGGAGATCGCCCAGCTGCGCAGCCCACAGCGCATCGCAACTGCGGCGGCGGCGATGGGGATGAGCTACCCCAGTCGCCACGTACCCCTGGCCGTCGACCTCGCAGAAGACGGGGCGGACGCCGACATCGACCGCTGGACCGAGCTGAGGGCCCTGCTCGGCACCCAACCATGAGCGGGAACCTCCAGCGTGCCCCGCAGCACTCCCGGGGGGCGCGGGGTACAGGGGAGGACAGCAGCCCCTCGGGAAGCTGAGATGCCGGGTCGCTCGACGCCGGCCCGCAACCTGCGACTGGTCATCGTGCTCGTCGGGATCCTGGTCGCCTGGACGGGTCTCGGGTACCGGCTGGTCGGGGTCCAGGCCCTCGACGCCGCTCGGTGGGAGGCGTCGGGTTCGGCGCAATGGGTGCGCGAGGAGGCGCTACCCGCCGTCCGGGGCACCATCTATGACCGTGACGGGATCGAGCTGGCGGTGACGGTGGATGCGGTGACCGTCGTCGCCGACCCCAGCCTGGTGACCAGGCCCAGGCTCACCGCCCGCCTGGTGGCCCCGGTGGTGGGGTTGAAGCGAGCGGAGCTCGTCGCCAAGCTGGCCGCCGACAGCCGCTTCGCCTACGTGGCCCGGGGCATCTCGGCGGACACCGCTGACCATATCGAGCGGCTCATCGAGCGGCACGAACTCACCGGGTTGTCATTCATCACCGAGCCGGTGCGCACCTATCCGGCTGGCACCTTGGCGTCGCAGGTCGTCGGTTTCGTGATGTCCGACACCGAGCAAGGTCTGGAAGGCCTCGAGCTGGTGTTGGACGAACACCTCACCGGTACCCCGGGCACCCAGGTGATAGAACGCGACCGCTTCGGGGTGCCCATCCCGCAGGGCATGTACACCATCGAGCCGGCGGTACAGGGGGCCGATGTAGTGCTCACCATCGACCGCGAGATCCAGTACGCCGCCGAGCGGTATCTGACCGAAGCCCTGGAGACCACGGGTGCCGCCGCCGGCACCGTGGTGGTCCAGCATGTGGCCACCGGCGAACTGCTCGCCGTTGCCAGTGCACCGGGGTTCGACCCCAACAACCGGACCGAGATATCGCCGGAGACGGTCCGCAACCGGGCGGTGGCTGATGTGTACGAGCCGGGATCGACCCTGAAGGTAGTCACCATCGCCGCTGCCCTCGATGAGGGGCTGGTCACCCCGTCGTCACGGTTCGACGTCCCCGACGAGCTGCTGATCCACGACAAGGTGTACACCGACACCGGCCGAACCGGTCCCGAGGAGATGACCCTGGCCAGGATCGTGGCCCGGTCGTCCAACATCGGCACCATCGCCGTCCAGCAGCTGCTGGGCAACCGCCTCCACCACCAGTATCTGGAGCGGTTCGGGCTGGGGGAGTCGACGACATCGGGGATGCCGGGTGAGGCGCCAGGGCAGCTGCAACCGGTGGAGCAGTGGTGCTCCACCACCTGCGGGCCCAGCACCGCCATCGGCTACCGGGTGGGGGTGACCCCGCTGCAGATGGCAGCCGTGTTCGCCACCATCGCCAACGGCGGGGTGTGGGTGCAGCCCCATATCGTTTCCGAGATCATCCCCAGCAGCGGTGAGCGCATCGTCACCGTGCCGGTGCAGCGCTCGGTGATCTCCGAGGACACCGCTCGCACGATGCAGCTCATGCTCCAGGGTGTTGTCGACTCCGGGACCGGTACCCGAGCCGCCGTCGACGGCTACACGGTGGGCGGTAAGACCGGGACCACCGAGAAGTGGATGCCCGAGGAGGTGCGATACTCCGCCACCGCCCGCATCGCCAGCTTCATCGGGTTCGCCCCGGTCAACGACCCGCAGGTGGTCATCGCCGTGGTACTCGACTCACCCCACGGCGACGTTCCCGGGTCGTCGCCCAACTCGCTGGGGGAGTACCCCCGCTTCGAGTTCGGCGGGGTGTCAGCGGCCCCGGTGTTCGCCTCGGTGGCGGAGGCGACCCTGCACCAACTCGGAGTGCCACCCGATGGGAGTTGAGGCCGTCACCCTGAGACGCCTCGCCGACCTCGCTGCCGGCACCCAGCAGGTCAAGCTCGTTGGCGACGATCCCGTGGATGATCTGCCGGTCGACGATCTGCACGCCGACTCCCGCACCGTCACCCCCGGGTCGGTGTTCGTGGCGGTGCGCGGCGCCTCGCGCGATGGCCATCACCTGGTGGCCGAAGCCGTAGCCGCCGGGGCGACCGCGGTGGTGGTGGAGCACCCGGTAGCGGTCGAGGTCCCCCAGCTCGTGGTCACCGACACCCGCCGGCTCCTGGGGCCGCTGGCCGCCGAGGTCCATGGTCATCCGGGGGACCGCATGACGATGGTGGGCATCACGGGCACCAACGGCAAGACCACCGTCAGCTACCTGCTGGCCGCCATGGCCGCCGCCGCCGGCAGGGCTCCGGGGGTGATTGGAACCATCGGCGCCAGCATCGACGGCGAGCCGCTCCCCATCGGGTTCACCACCCCCGAGGCACCCGAGTTGCAGCGGCTGTTGCGCCGCATGGCCGACGCCGGGGTCGAGGTGGTGGCCATGGAGGTGTCGTCACACGCCCTCGAGCTGGGTCGGGTCGATGCCGTGCATTTCGCCGTGGCCGCCTTCACCAACCTGTCACAGGACCACCTCGACTTCCACGGCGACCTGGAGCGCTACTTCGCAGCCAAGGCAAGGCTGTTCGAGCCAGCGCGCAGCGCCGCTGCGGTGGTTGCCGTCGATGACGCCTGGGGCCGCCGCCTCGCCGCCGGGATCACCATCCCGGTCACCACCGTCGGCTTCGCCGCCGACGCCGACCTGGTGGTGGACGACCTGGAGCTGACCCTCACCGGGGGGCGCATGGCGGTGCGTGCCGGCGCCGACGGCTTCGAGGTGCCACTGCCGCTGGCGGGTCGGTTCAACGCGGTCAACACCCTGGTCGCCATTGGCTGCGCCGCTGCCATCGGAATCAGCGGTGACGCCATCGGTCGCGGTCTGGCGACGATGGATCCGGTGCCGGGTCGTTTCGAGCGGGTGGAGTGCGGTCAGGACTTCACCGTCGTCGTCGACTTCGCGCACACTCCCGAGGCGATAGGCACCATGGTGGCTGCGGCGCGCGGGCTCACCGCCGGCAGGGTGATCGCCGTCGCCGGGGCCGGTGGCAACCGGGACCGGGCCAAGCGACCGCTGATGGGCCGGGCACTGGCCGCGGCCGACCTGGCGGTGATCACCAGCGACAATCCTCGCCGCGAGGACCCCGAGGCCATCATCGCCGAGGTCACCGCTGAACTGGATGCCAGCGATTCGGTGCTGGTGGAGCCCGACCGGCGCCGCGCCATCGCCGCCGCGGTCGCCGCCGCCGGCACCGGCGACGTGGTCCTCATCCTGGGCAAGGGCCATGAAACCGGACAGGACACCGCCGGCGTTGTCACCCCGTTCGACGACCGGGTGGTCGCCGCCGAGGAGTTGGCGAGGCGGCTGGGCACGGAAAGGGCGTGATGTTGCAGTGGACGCTGGATGAGGTCGCCGCCGCCACAGGCGGCACCGTCCACGGCGATGGTGCGTTGACCGTGACCTCGGTGAGCACCGACTCGCGGGCGGTTGCTCCCGGTTCGCTGTTCGTCGCCCGGCGGGGCGAACACTTCGACGGTCACCTCTTCGTCGCCGCCGCCGTGGCCGCCGGGGCCGCGGCCGCGGTGGTGGACGGCGACGCCGCCGTCGACCTGGTGCCTCGCATCGAGGTGAGCGACACCGCGGTGGCACTACGTGATCTGGGGGCGTACCGCCGCCGCCAGCTGACGATGCCGGTGGTGGCGGTGACCGGCTCCACCGGCAAGACGTCCACCAAGGACCTGCTTGCCGCCGCCATCCCCGGCGCCGCCGCCTCCCCCCGCTCCTACAACAACGAGGTGGGGGTGCCGCTGAGCGTGCTCGGTGCCGACGACGGGGCCACCGCCCTGGTGCTGGAGGTGGGGTCGCGGGGCCGGGGTCACATTGCCTGGTTGATGCCGGCACTGGAGCCCGACGTGGCGGTGATCACCAACATAGGGGTGGCTCACCTGGAGACCTTCGCCACCGTGCCGGCACTGGTCGAGGCCAAATGGGAGCTGGTGCAGGGCTTGGGGGCGGGCGGCACCGCCGTCCTCCCCGCCGATGACCCGAGGCTCCGCATGAGCCACGGTGCCAGCACCGTCACCTTCGGGGGACCAGGCGCCGACGTCGCCGTCGAGCGGCTGCGGCTGGACGGCGTGGGCCGACCCCGCTTCCAGCTGCGCACCCCGTCGGGTTCGGTAGAGATCGCCCTGGCACTGTCCGGTGCCCATCAGGCCACCAATGCCGCCGCCGCCACCGCCGCCGGGTTGGCCATCGGAACCGACCTGGCCACGCTGGCCAGCGGTCTGGAGGCGGCGCAGCCCTCGCCGCAGCGGATGGAAATCCACCGGGGCCGCTTCACCGTGGTCAATGATGCCTACAACGCAAACCCGGATTCGGTGCGCGCTGCCCTGCGCACGGTGGCGGTGATGCCGGGACGGCATCTGGCCGTCCTGGGGATGATGGCCGAGCTGGGGCCGATCGAAGCGGAGGAGCACAGGGCGATGGGAGCCGAGGCCAGACAGCTCGGGTACACCGCCGTTGTCGTCGTCGGCGACGACCCGGGGATCGCCGAGGGGGCGGGCGACCTCGCCGTGGTGGTCCCCGACCAGGCCGCCGCCGCCGTTGCCGTCACCGGGATGGTCGCCCCCGGGGACGTGGTGCTGGTGAAGGCGTCGCGCCGGGTGGGGCTCGACCGGCTCGCCGCCCTGCTCGCCAAGGCAGCGGCGCCATGATCTCGCTGCTCATCGCCGCCACCGCCTCGTTCATCCTCACCATCTTCATGACCCCGGTGGCCATCCGGGTGCTGCGTGATCGCGACATCGGTCAGTTCATCCAGGCCGAGCTGGAGGGTCACAGCCACAAGCGGGGCACCCCCACCATGGGTGGCGTTGTCATGTGGCTGGGGGTTATCGCCGGCTACCTGGCGGCCCATGTCCGGCTCTTCAGCTTCGACCAGGGAGTCATGTTGCAGACCATACCGTTCGCCGCCCGGGGTCTGCTCGCCGTGTTCGCCTTCGTCGGCATGGGAGCCATCGGATTCCTCGACGACTACGCCAAGTACGCCCGCAAACAAAACCTGGGTCTCACCAAACGGTGGAAGTTCGCCGGCCAGCTCGCCGTCGCCGGGCTGTTCGCCTGGGGTGCCATCGCCGCCGGGGTCGACCCTTCCTTCACGGTGACCAACGAGTTCTCGTTCTCGCTGGGCCCGGTGTTCTACACCCTGCTGGTGCTGCTGATGCTGACCGGCACCGCCAATGCGGTGAACCTCACCGACGGGCTCGACGGGCTGGTGGCCGGTTCGGCGGCGTTGATCTTCGGGGCGTACGTGCTCATCGCCTTCTGGCAGTTCCGCAACACCGTTGTCTACCCGGTGGACGGCGCCCTCGACCTGGGCGTCTTTGCGGCGGCGGTGGTGGGGGCGGTTGCCGGGTTCCTGTGGTGGAACGCCGCTCCGGCGCAGATCATCATGGGCGACACCGGCTCACAGGCCCTTGGTGGAGCACTGGCGTCGCTGGCCCTGCTCACCGGGACCCACCTGCTATTGGTGCTGCTCGGCGGACTGTACGTGATGGTGGCGGTGTCAGTGATCCTCCAGGTGTTCTCCTTCAGGGTGTTCGGCAAGCGGATCTTCCGCATGGCACCGCTGCACCACCACTTCGAGCTGAAGGGATGGCCGGAAACCACGGTCATCGTCCGGTTCTGGATCATCGCCGGTCTCTTCGTGGCGGTGGGGGTGGGGCTCTTCTACGCCGACTTCCTACTCACCACCGAGGGCGGGGTGCTGCCGTGAAGGTGCTGGTGCTGGGGGCCGCGGTCAGCGGCCGGGCAGCGGTCCGCCTGGCCTCGCGGCTAGGCCACGACGTCGCCGTGTACGACCGTGACCCCGGGGCGATGATCGATCTGCCGCCGGGAACCGTCGTCCACGCCGGGGAGTGGGACCGGAAGTTCTTCGGCGGAGTCGACCTGGTGGTGACCAGCCCCGGCATCCCCGAGGCGGCGCCGCCCATAGCCGACGGCATCGCCGCCGGCCTACGGCTGGTGAGCGAGCTGGAGTTCGCTGCCACCCACCTGGAGGCGCCGTACGTCGCCGTCACCGGGACCAACGGCAAGACCACCGTCACCGAGGCAGCGGCGGCGATGCTGCGGGCCTCGGGTAGGCGCGCCGTGGCCGCCGGCAACGTGGGGCTGGCGCTCTCCGACGTGGTCGGGGAGCCCTGGGAGGTCGTTGCCGTGGAGGCGTCCAGCTTCCAGCTGCGCTTCATCGACCGGTTCCACCCGGCAGCGGCCGCCATCGTCAACATCGCCCCCGATCACCTCGACTGGCATCCCAGCGTCGCCGCTTACGCCGCCGCCAAGGCCCGCATCCACGAGAACCAGGGACCAGACGACCTGGTGGCATATCCGGTGGACGATCCCCTGGCGGTCGCCGCCGTGGCCGGCGCCCGCTCCCGCCGGGTGCCGGTGAGCGGCGATCACCGCCCACCCGGCGGCAACGGGCCCCAGGGCGGCAGGCTCCACATCGGCGATCTCACCGTGCCCGTCCCAGATGTCGACCCGGTGTGGCGGTACGACCTCACCGTCGCCGCCACCCTGGCCTGGGCGCGGGGTGCCACCGCCGACGCCATCGACGCCGCCATGACCTCCTTCGTCCCCGGGCCGCACCGCAGGAGGGTGGTGGCGGTCCGCAACGGGGTGACCTGGGTCGACGACTCCAAGGCGACCAATCCCCACGCCGCCGCCGCCGCCGCCGGGGCCTATCCGGCGGTGATCCTCATCGCCGGAGGCCGCAACAAGGGGCTCGACCTGGCCCCCATCGTGGCCGTGCCCGGGATCCGCATCGTCCTCGCCCTTGGGGAAGCCACCGGCGAGCTGGTCGCCGCCGGAGGCGACCTGGTGACCCCGGTGACCGACATGGCCGAAGCGGTGCGGCTGGCGGCCGCCACCGCCACCGGCGGCGACACCGTGCTGCTCGCCCCCGGCTGCGCCAGCTTCGACATGTTCGACGACTACGCCCACCGGGGGCAGGTCTTCACCGAGCTGGTGCTCGGTCTCGACGGGGGCGGAACATGAGCGGCAGGGCGGCTCCACCGACCGCGGCTCCCCGCACCGCGTCGAAGGCATCGGGGGCGCTGCAGCGGCCCCAGGAGCGCCGGGCGGTGGCGCTGGCGGCACCGGTGGCCGTCCTCGTTGTTATCGGGCTGGGAGCGGTGATGTCGTCCAGCTCGGTAGTGGCCATCCGCGGCGGTCTCGATCAGTACGCCATCTTCGAACGCCAGCTGCTGTTTGTCGCCATCGGCATCGCCGCCATGATCGTCACCACCAAGATCCCCTACCAGGCGTATGCCCGCTGGGCTCCGCTGATCCTGATGGTGGCGATCGGCGGGCTGGCTGCCACTCAGCTGGTAGGTACGGTGCGGGGCGGCTCCCGCAGCTGGATCGGAATCGGGGCCTTCACCGTGCAACCCTCTGAGTTCGCCAAGTTCGCCGTCGTCACCTACCTGGCGGCGGTGCTGGCGCGCAAGGAGGGGTACCTGGGCCAATTCTCCCATGTAGCCCTGCCGGCGATCGGTTCGCTGGGCGTGGTGTCGGCGCTGGTGATGCTCCAGCCCGATCTGGGCACCACCATCCTCATCGTGGTGGCGGCCTTCGCCGTCATCGTCGCCTCGGAGGCGCCCGTCCGTCACGTCGCCGCCCTCGGGCTGGCGTCGCTCGGTGGCGCTGTTTTCCTGGCCAGGGCGGCGCCCTACCGCTGGCAGCGGTTGACGGCCTGGTTCGACAGTACGCCTGACATCCTCGGCGCAGACCTCCAGGTGCACCAGGCCCAGGTGGCGTTGGGAAGCGGCGGGCTGTTCGGGGTGGGTCTGGGCGCCAGCCGAGCGCGATGGTCGTACCTCCCCAACGCCCACACCGACTTCATCTTCGCCATCATCGGCGAGGAGACCGGGCTGGCCGGGTCGCTCACCGTGATCCTGTTCTTCGTGTTCTTCACGGTGGTCGGCGCCGTGGTGGCGATGCGGGCTTCGGATTCCTTCGGGCGGTTGCTCGCCATCGGGCTGGTCACCTGGCTCAGCTTCCAGGCGATCGTCAACATCGGTGGAGTGGTGGATGCGCTACCCATCACCGGGGTGCCGCTGCCCTTCATATCGGTGGGAGGCAGCGCCATGATCGTCAACCTGGCGGTGGTGGGGGTGCTGCTCAACATCGCCCGCTCCGGTGTCGAGCCCCCGGCGAGGCGGTCATGACCTACGCCCTGGCCGCCGCCGGCACCGGCGGCCACGTGCACCCCGCCATCGCCGTTGCCGACGCCCTGGTCGACCGGGGGATCACTCGCGGCGACATCGTGTTCTTCGGTGCTGATCGCATCGAAGCTGAGGCGGTGCCCGCCGCCGGCTACCGGTTCGTCCCGGTCTCCATCCACGGGCTGCGCCGCTCGCTGTCGACGGAGAACCTGGAGCTCCCCGCCATGGTGTGGAGGGCATCACGCGCCATGGCAGATGCCATGCGCTCCGCCGGCACCAGGGTGGTCACCGTCTTCGGCGGCTACGTCTCCGGGCCTGCCGCACTGGCCGCCGCCCGAACCAAGGCGACACTGTTCCTCCACGAGCAGAACGCCGTGCCCGGGCTGGCCAACCGGATCATCTCGTGGCGGGCCGAGACCAGCTTCGTCGCCTTTCCCGCCGCCATGAGCAGGCTGCGTCGCACCCGCCTGGTGGGCAACCCGCTGCGGGGCGACCTGGCCCGCTTCGACCGCCAGGCGTTGCGGGGTGCCGCCCGGGAACGCTACGGCCTGCAGCCAGGGGTGCCGGTGCTCGGTGTGTCCGGCGGCAGCCTGGGTGCCCAGGTGATCAACGAGATGGTGGCGCGGATCGCCGACGACGCCGACCCCGGCCAACTTGCGGTCGTCCACCTCACCGGCGCCACCCACCACGATACGGTGGCGGCGCGGGCGGCCCGCAGCGCCATCGTGTGGCGGACGGTCGCCTTCGAAGACTCCATGGCGATGTTCTACGCCGCCTCCGACCTGGTGCTGTCGCGGGCGGGGGGCATCACCGTCAGCGAGTTGGCGATGACCGGCACCCCCGCAGTGCTGGTTCCGCTCGAAGCCGTGGGTCAGGAGGGCAACGCCGACTACCTGGTTCATGCCGGGGGCGCGGTGGCGGTACCGCAGGAGATGATCGACCGGGTGCCGGTCGAAGTGCAGCAACTCGTGGCCGACCCGCCCCGGCTGCGGGCGATGGGCGCCGCCGCCGGGATGCTGGCCCGTCCCGAGGCCGCCGCCGTGGTGGCCGCGGTGATGGCGGAGGCCGCCGGTGGCTGAGCGTCGGGCGGCGCCGCCGCTGCCCGCCACCGGGACGGTTCACGTCATCGGCGCCGGCGGTGCCGGGATGAGCGCCGTGGCCAAGCTGCTCGCCGGGATGGGATACCGGGTGACGGGGTCGGACCTGAAGCCGAGTCGGGCGCTCGACGCCCTTGGCGACCTGGGGATCGAGACCTGGGTGGGCCATCGCCCACCGCGGATGGCCGCCGTCGATCTGGTGGTGTTCTCCTCCGCCGTCCCTCAGGATGACCC